>JALZKH010000035.1 GCA_030859345.1 Acidobacteriota bacterium
TCGGCTACACGATGACGATGTTTAATGTGCTGGCGAGTTGGTATGGATTACAATATGACAAAGATGGAATTCTGCATCTTTCGATTGCAGAATTCTCACTTTAATTTACTAGCACCAAAGGTTAGTAGTAAACTCTCCTCATTGAAAAGTAGGGAAGTTTTCGTATTCTAATTTTTATATTGACCTATGTTTTGCACGTGTGCTTAATTTAAAAATTAAAGGACTGAGATTAAAATTTCAGTCCTTTTCAAAGTATTTTATTAAACTTTATTGCAGTTGTTTTAATAACCGACTGCTTTCCCATCGCTGCGTGAATCAATCGCTCCCAACCTGACGCCATTTTCGTCAACAGCGACGGCGGTGGCGGAAGCTAGATTTCCTGCATTTTCAGCAAATTTATGTCCGTATTTTTCTAAAACCGTACGCGAATCATTCGACATTCCGTAAGGCTCGAACAAAATCATATCCGGCAGCCATTGATGATGGATTCGCGGTGCGTCCAGTGCTTCTTGAATATTCATTTTGTGGTCAATCATATTAATCGTCGCCTGCAGAACCGCCGTGATGATTCGCGGTCCGCCTCTTGCTCCGAGGGCAAACCAGAATGTGCCGTCTTTTTTCAAAACAATCGTCGGAGTCATCGAAGAAAGCGGACGTTTCATCGCACCGACGGCATTTCTTTCGCCTTGCACGAGTCCGAATAAATTCGGTTTTCCGGGCTGTGCGGCAAAATCATCCATTTCATCGTTGAGCAAAACACCCGTGCCTTTTGCCGTAACCGCCGAACCGTAAAGATTATTTATTGTATAAGTATTTGAAACAACCGTTCCATCTTTGTCCATAATCGTGTAATGAGTTGTATCCATTGATTCTTTTTTTGCAATTTCACCAAATTTAATGTCTTTACTGTTTGAGGCTTTGGTTAAATTTATTGATTTGCTTCGTTGAATCGCGTAATCTTTTTGAATAAGCTGCGAGGTCGGAATAGAAGCAAAATCGGGATCGCCCATATATTCGGCACGGTCGGCAAAAGCACGCCGCATTGCTTCGGTTAAAATATGATATTTGGCGGCTGAATTGTAACCCATTTTATCTAAATCGTATTGTTCGAGCATATTCAAAATCTGAACAAGCACAATTCCGCCCGAAGAAGGCGGCGGCATTGAGATTATTTCGTGACCGCGATAATTTCCGCGAACCGGAACTCTTTCTTTAACAACATAATTTTTCAAATCCTGCAAAGTTATCAAACCCTTATTTTTCTGCATATCGGAAGCGATAAGTTTTGCGGTTTCGCCTTCATAAAATTCCTTCGCACCGTTTTTCTGCATACGCGAAAGCGTTCTTGCCAGATCGGTTTGTTTAAATAAATCACCTTCCTCGTAAAAATTGCCGTTGTTTAAGAAAACTTTTTTGCTGTCTTCATATTTTTCGAGATTTCCTTTGTAGGATTTGAAAAGTTCGGCGAGTCTGTAACTTAAAACGTAACCGTCTTCCGCAAGTTTTCTGGACGGTTCGATCAATTGCGACCAGCTTATTTTTCCCGAACCGTATTTTTTCAAAGCGTATTCAAAACCCGCCGGAGTTCCCGGAACGCCCGCCGCACGGTAGCCAATAATCGAACCGCCTTCGCCGCGAATCAATTCTCCTTTTTCATCAACATAAATATCGCGTGTAGCAAGTTTCGGAGCCATTTCGCGGTAATCAATCGTCGTCGCTTTGCCGTCTTTTGTTCGGATAACCATAAAACCGCCGCCGCCCAAATTTCCGGCTTCGGGATAGACAACAGCGAGTGCAAATCCGACGGCAATCGCTGCATCTACGGCATTGCCGCCCTTTTTCATTATGTCAATGCCAATCTTGGAAGCAAGTTCGTGCTGAGATGCAACCATCGCATTTTTCCCACGCACGGGATCGCCCCAGGCGGCTTTTGTTTCAAATGAATTAGGTAAAAAAGCTAATGATAAAAAAAGCGAAAAAACTATAAGTTTTGAAATAATGATATTTTTCATAAGTATTTTTTAAAGCTGAATCCGCAGCATATAACTGCAAACGGTAAAATGTTGTCCGGGAGCAACCTGAATTCTCTGACCAATCGGTAATTCAATATTGTTTACGACCGTCGAGTTGCGACCTTCATTAATAATCACAAAATTGCCCAATTTATCCAAAATCAAAATCAGATGGCGGCGGCTGATTTCGGGATCACCTGCCAAAGTTACGTCCACAGGCTTGGATTTTGAGCCGCGACCGATAACGATTTCTTTATTGTATATTGGCAGAACCTGCTGCCGAACTCCGTTTCGCCAAATTTCCAAATTATAAAGTGCAATATTACGCTGACTTACTTTAGTCATTTCTTCCGCATCATTCGGATTTGCCTGCGGCTGATAATTCGATGCGGTTCTTGGAAAATTGTTTTGCGTCCTATTTGACGGCAACGGCTGATTTTGTGTGAAATTCGGTGCAGGAGGATGAATTGGATTCGGTTGAAAAGATTGATTTTTATTTTGTTTCGGTTTCTGTGGGGTTGGGCGTGCCTGAACGCTGGTTTTAGGGTTTGAACTTTCCGTCCAACTGTGCTGAACGCGGGTTTCATCTTTTTCGAGCGTTCCGTCAACCCGCAGTTCAACGGCAAAACTTTGAGTTTCGAGTTTCTTTTTACCGGCAATTTCCTTCGCTCTTTCAGCTAGAACGTGATACAAACCCTGTTCGAGTCCACGTCGTTTTGCTCCCTGCCATTCCTTGTCATCTTGTTCGCTCAGGAAAATTATGTATTCGGTCGGAATAATCGTCGTGCCTTGCGGAAGCGGAACTAGTTCACGCTGCATCACGTCTTCGACGGCACGGGCGATTTTTACAATAAATTCTTCCGCCTGACTTCTTGGACTAACCTGAGCATCGCGGGCGGCTTGTTCTAAAACCAACTCCGCACTTTCGCCGTCAATCCAACGTCTAACTTTGTCCAAAACGCTCACGAATTTCTCCTATTCATCAAGTTTTATATATTTGCCGTATGCCCAACCGCGATTCGCATTTTCCGAATCATCAACCGTTCTGCCGTGTTCGGTGATTATAACTTCATACCAATTATTTTCAATATTGACAATCTGCAAACGGGAATCCTGGCTTATTAAACCGATTCGGGAACTGTTGGTCGTCGGTGCAGGTCGCAGATTAATGTCGGTTGTCGCCGTTCCGGTTTTTGCGGAAGCGGACGTTCCGATGCCGTTATTTAATATGTAATTATATGTTCCATAGAGGCTGACTGCAAAAAGGCTCAACAAAATTAAAAAAGTTGCTGTAAGACGTAAAAATTTTCTTTCTGGTTTCGGCTGAATGTCTATATTTATTTGATCTTCGGGAGGTTTAATCTCAGCTTTTTCTTCGGGAATAAAAACGGGCGGCGGAGATTTCGGCGGTTCGATCAAAGGATTATGATTGATCTTGACGGCGATTGGATTAGCTGAATCAATCGGCAAATCTTTCAATTTTAAATCTTTGGAAGTATCAAAATCAGGTTTTTTCGGAGTTAGAGGCGTATAACCTTTTGTGATTTGCGGCTGCGGTGTCAAATTTGACGAGGCTGAAACTTTTGCCGCAATATCGGAAACTTTCGATTCGTCCAAAAGATGTAATTTTGCCAACTCCTTCCAAAAATCATTAACATCCTGATAACGATTTCTCGGATCGTTCTGCGTTGCTCTCTTCAAAATTTTCAACAGTTCGTCCGCCCAGGATTTTTGCCGTATCGAAAAGGGAAGTTCGCTAATCGTCTGATTTGCAAAAAATCTTGGCGATTCATTGGTAATCAAGACATAAGCCGATTTTGCCAGCGAATAAATATCTGCGGCGGGCGTAAGTTTTTGATAAACCAGTTTATTTTTCTTAGTGGAAATCATCGGACTGTGTTCGGGCGGAGCGTAAATATTTGTGCCGACTCTGGTAATCGGTGAATCGGTTTGAGAAATTCTGGCAACACCGAAATCGGCAATTTTTACTATTTTTTTATCAGCCGTCAGCAGCAGATTCTGCGGTTTTATATCTCTGTGAATTATTCCGTTTTTGTGTGCGTGAGAAAGTCCGGCAGAAACTTGTTCGAGATAATCTAACGCCGACTTTAATTCCAAACTTTTTCTTCGGCAGAATTTAGCTAAATCGCCGCCGGGCATATATTCTAGAACAAGATAATGAAAAACCGTTCCGCGTAAATCTCTCGCAGTTCCGTGTCCTAAACGGCTAATGACATTCGGATGGCGAACCCGATCAAGAGCAATCGCTTCATTTTGAAAATTCTCCACCAGCGTTCTTTCCAGATCGAGATCGAGATCATTTTGCATAAAGACGTTAAGTGCTTTGATAACAACAAATCTATGAGGAGACTGCGGCGAAGCCAAAGTATCTAGTGCCATATAGATTTCAGCATAACTCCCGCGACCTAATCTTTCGCGGATGTCGTATCTTTCGTCCAAACGGCTGTTTTTCAATAACAGTTCTTTCATAGAATTTCAGAGATTTTCATTATAGCAAAGAAATACTCTATAAACTTCATACGATTTTATAAATTCAAAGTTCGTTTCGGAGAATAACATAATAAAAATGGATAATAGATGACGGATAATGGATAATTTTTAGGATTAATTCAAGAAATTATTTCCAAAGCGAACTAAATTTGTTTAGAATTGGTTGAAATATAGAATTTTTTAACTTTCAAAAATGGCGGAAGATAACAGCACGGATAAAAAATCATTTTCATTAGATTGGTTGGTTGGCGGAGTTTTGACAAAACTCGGCGATACTTTTGACCGCTTTACGGGACGAGGTTGGAATCCTTCGAGCAGTCTGGCGACCAGTGAATTGATTGAAAAACTGAAGTTTTTGCTGGATTCGGAAGTTAGAAATTTAGGTGTCGAAGGCAAATTTGTTCCGCATATCATTAAACTCAAAATGCAATGGAATAAATTTTCAACCGAAGCCGAAACGGAAATTAAAAAACTCGAACACGAACTGCACGCGGCGGCGATTGACCGCATAAACGACAAACTCTATCACACTTTCGCACCTTTAGAGATCGAAATAAAAACCGATTATTTTACCGAAGGAGTCCGAATGATAGCGAGTTTCGGTAAATTTGCAGAAAACGAAGCTGATGAAGTTGCCGTCAATGTTTCGATTCCCAATCTGCGGACGGAAGGTTTAGTAAAAGATAATAAAATTACCGTAAATTTAAGCGAAGAAGATGCAAATGCTGATACAAAAAAAGATACGTTTCTTGCTAAATTTACATTTAATAATCAGCCGAAAGAAGTTAAACTTGATTTTAACGAAAAAAGACGCATCTCCGTCGGACGTTTAGGGGAAAACGATCTGTCAATTCCCGACCAAAGCGTATCAAAGGTTCACGCTTCGCTTGTTTTAGACGGCGAAAAGCAACTAAAGGTCGCCGATACGGGTTCGACCAACGGAACATTTATCAATAGTGAACGTATAGCTTATGGCAAGGCTTTGTCCATAGCGGACGGAGCGAAAGTTAAATTCGGCACGGTTGAAGTTGTATTTGAAAGATTGGAAGAACTCGAAAAAAAATTACCCGAAGAATTTGAAAACCCCGCACCTGTGCCGACGGGAGCGATAATGAATTTGAATCAAAACGAAATTCAACCGCAAATCAAACCTTCGAAATCTTTGGAAAATCCTGAAAATTTTACCGAACTGGATAAAACGATAGCGGAATTTCCTGTAAACGAAGCGAATTTAGAATCTTCCATAGATAAATCTGCTGAATACGAAGAAATAAAATCTCAGCCCGAAACAGTGGAAAATGAAAATTCTAAAGAGATAAATATAGACAAAACGCAGGATTGGGAAATCTAAAAATGCTTTTATTTTTACTGCAAATTGATTGGCAACAATACCGACCGGAAAATTTTTTCGGCGTGCAGATTTTAGAACGCACTCCGGCGGGTTTAACGATTGCCTATATCGTCGGTTTGGCAGTTTTGGTCTTTTTTTTATTCTCAACATTTATCGGCAATTTTAATCGTCCGAGCTTTAATTTTGAAATGAATTTGCCGGAGGAAGTCGGCAAAAAATTAAACTCCAGAGCGACAAATCGAAGTCTTCGTTTGTGGCAGATTGTTTTTTTTATACTCGCCTTCACCGTTTACGGCTATCACGTTTACTGGACTTATTACGCCGATGAATACAACGAACAATTTCAGGCTTTGAGCTATAAGGATTTACGTTATCGTCGGACAACTGCGGCAAATCTGCGTGGTTGGATGTTTGACCGTTCGGGCAAACTCGGCAACGCTCTGGCTTATTACAAAGTTGATTCGGACGGCGATGTTGTCCGTGCATTTTCGCACGAAAGGGAGATGGCACACTTGCTCGGAACGGAACGCGGAACGCCCGGTCTGGAAAGAAGTCTCTATCGAAAAAAAGATAATCCGATGCCCACGGCTTGGGAAGTTCTGACAAAAATAAAACAACCCGACGAAGAAAAACGCGATGTCCGCATCACGATTGACGGTGAACTGCAAACGTATATTGCTGAACAATTAAAAGATAAAAAAGGTGCGATTGTTGTGTTAAATCCACAGACGGGCGATGTTCTGGCGATGTTTTCAAATCCTTCTTTCGATCTGAAAGAAGCCCAAAATTTAGACGGTTGGCTGAAACTCGAGGGAAATTCACGCGACAAACCGCTTCTAAATCGTGCTTTGCGGGAATATTACGTGCCGGGTTCGACCTTCAAGACTTTTACAATGCTCTCGGCATTTCGCAACAATAGGCAAAATGCAATTTTCGTCAGTCGTCCCGAAGGATTTATACCGTTTCGCGGTTCGCGTCCGATTTTTGATGCCGTGCCGCCGTGCGAACCGCCTTACGGTTGCGGAAATATAAATATTGCACAGGCTTACGAAGCATCTTCAAACCAGTATTTTTCGCAAATGGCGGTTGCCCTCGGCAGACAAAGAATCGGCGAAACGGCGAGAGCTTTGGGAATTTCGCCCGTCGAAACACCGGCAGATGCTTTGCGAGCTAATTTTTTTCCAAATATCTGGAACACGAGCGATGAAAAAATCGCCCACTCTATCGCACCAAGACAGTCAACAATTGTTACGGGCGAGAAACTTTCGGCTTATGATATCGGTTTAGAAGGAATGGGCCAAGGCTATGCGGGACAAATGACACCGTTTCAGATGGCTTTGGTAGTTTCCGCCGCTGCAAATTTGCAGGGCAAGTTGATGAAACCGAAAATTGAATTTGACCAAAAACCCGAAACCTTTGCAAAGATAGTTTCACCTGCCGAAGCCGCACAGATCAGACAGATTATGGGACTCGTAACCGAAGGAAGCGGCGGAACGGGAAGGCGTGTTTTTGCCAGAATTCTGGCGGCGGGAATTCGCACCGGCGGAAAAACGGGAACGGCTGAAAAGAAAGCTCCCGTTTATGACAAAGTTACGGGGAAATTAAAAACCGTTAAGAAAAAACGCCGCACTGAAGATGGCAAATTAGTTGAATATGACGCTCCCGTTTTGTATGACCGAACCGACAGTTGGTATGTTTCAATCGCACCACTTGAAAATCCGCAACTCGCCATTGTCGTCGTCGTCGAAGGCGGCGGCTACGGAGCAACCACCGCCGCACCGATTGCCGCAAATATTGTTTTAAAAGCAACAGAATTAGGACTTTTAGGCAAAAAATATATGCCGAAAGTTGAAACGAAAACTAACGGTAAAACGAATAGAAGAAAGCGTTAATAAAAAATGAAACGCCTGTCAACACATTTTCTTATCTTATTTTTAATTGTCATTCTAACGGCAATCTCGCATTACTCCATTTATTACGGAGCATTAATTCGCGGTTACGAGGCTTCCTGGTGGACGGGCGGCAGAGATATATTTTTGCTGATAATTCTCGCAGTTTTGCCGATCTTTCTTTCAAAAATTTTCAAATACAAAGGTAATTGGACGATTTATACATCCGTAATTCTGTTGTTTTCTATCGGTTTAACCGCTCAATATCGTCTATTCAGCGATCCCGAATACACTTCGCGTCAAAATAAATCGGAAGCCCGAAAAGCAAAGATAAAAACTTTGCAGGAGCATTACATACAGGAAAATTATTCGGCGGAGAAAAAGCAGATGATGGGTTTGGAACCAACCGAACCTTCGCCCGTTGATCTCTCGAAAACAGAGCCTCGTCCGTCGGGAATCGGGATGGATGAAGTTTTATTTTCAGGTAAAACCTGGATTCCGATTTTTGCATTTTTTTGTTTCCTGGGTGCATTTTTTCTGACTCGCAACGAAAAAGTTTTAGAAATAATGCAGAAAAACGGGTTTCTTATCGTGCTTTTAACGCTTGGACCGCTTCTGCTTGCGGCAATTACTTCAAGTGCGGGAAAATCCATCGGAAATATGACACCCTGGGAATTGTCGAAGATTCCGTTTTTGATCGGTTTTGCGGCGATTCTAGCAGTTTTGTATAAAAACTTAGAACGGACATATTGGGGAATCCCGCGTGCAAAAGATGTCGTGCCGCTTGTATTTATGGCGATTCTGCCGTTTTTCCCCTTTTTTGTTCTGAAAGATTTCGGGCAAATGATGGTTTTCAGCTCGGTTTATGTAACACTTTATTTTATTGCCGTTCGCCGTCTGCCGCAGAGAATCGTTTTGATCGGAAGCGTGGTTTTGCTCGTAAGTATTTTAGTTGTCAGTGCTTTGCCCGAAAAATCGCAGGAAAACATACCGCTTCTTCCAACTTTTGCAAAACCCGTAAAAAAAATTCTGCCCGATAGAATCCAGCAGCGTTTTCATCTGTGGCTTGACGGTTTTAATCCGCCGACACCGGAAACAGATTGGTGGAAAGGCAGTTACGACGCTTATTACAAACGGCTGGTAAAAAACAATCCAAATTTGCCCGAAATGCTCGAACAAGAACCGGGTCTGCAAAGATCAATCAATATTGATGCGTGGTTTGATATTCTGGCATTTCAACCCGCCCAGGCGACTTACGGTTTGGCTTCCGGCGGAACGACCGGGCGAGGTTTAGGACTCGGTTTTGTCGAACTTATTCCGGTTGCCGATTCCGATTACATATACGCCGCCATCGCCGAAGAACTTGGACTTTTAGGCGGTTTGCTGATAATCTTTGGCTTGATAATTTTTGTCAGTGCTGGAGTTAGGACGGCTCTGGACGCACGCGATATGTTCAGCAAACTCTGTTCGGTCGGCTTAACGGCTTTTATCGGTTTTCAGGCACTTGTCAATATCGGCGGAATCACGAGAGCCCTGCCGATGACCGGAATTACACTTCCATTTGTCAGCCACGGCGGGTTTAGTTTGATAACGAGTTTTATAATGCTCGGAATGCTGATGGCGTTTTCTCACCGAAATGCAATTGACAGACAGATTGGTATAAATCACAATTCACAATAAGATTTTTTAAGGGAATTTTTTCAAAATTAAAATAATTGGAGAAGAAAATGGCTCAAGATGATTTCCAGATAAATTCGGCGGCAGTATCCGATAAAGGATTAAGCGAGAAGCGTCCAAACAATGAAGATTCTTATTTAGAATTGAGAGATAGCGGACTTTTTGCCGTTGCCGATGGTGTTGGCGGAGCTCAAGCGGGGGATGTCGCTTCGCAGATGGCAATGGAAATTTTAGGTGAAGCATTTATTAATTTAGAGGAAAATGGTGATGCCGAAAAGCGTATGAAAGAGGCACTCGAACAAGCGAATGCCGCGATTTTTCAGATGTCGAACGATTTGGCTCAACTCAGCACAATGGCAACGACAGTTGTCGCACTTCACATTAACGGAAACATTGCCACCATCGGTCACGTCGGAGATTCAAGGCTCTATCGCCTTGATTCAAACGGAAATTTACTTCAGGAAACACAGGATCATTCGGTTGTGGAAGAAGAAGTTCAGGCGGGACGTTTGACTGCCGAACAAGCTGCGACACATCCGGGCAGAAATATAATAAGCCGGGCGTTAGGTGCGGAAAATAGTGTCGAAATTGATATGAAAACAATCATATTTGAGCCGGACACAACTTTCTTGGTTTGCACGGACGGTATAACCCGGCACATTCCCGATCAGGAATTAAAAGAAATTTTGGAATCTGATAACGATATTTTTAATATTTGTCAGCAACTAAAAACACTGTGCTACGAAAGAGGTGCGGAAGATAATTTAACCGCCGTTCTGGTAAAACTTTCTAAAGAATCAGCCAAAAATTCTTATGCCGAATCACCGAATGAATTTGACATTGAGGAAGAAACGGTGGCAGCTTCGCGTCCGTCACTGGTGGATAGTTCGGTTCTTTCAAACGCCATAATTATTGATAATAAATCAGCTGATAAAAGTTTGTCTGAGGATACTTTTACACAACCGATTCAGGAAGGAGATGTTTTAACAATCAGGGACAATGCTGATTCATTTTCTGTTCCGGCTGCTGAAAATAATGAATCGGTAGAAAAGAATGAAGATTTAGTTTCAACACCAGGTTTGGAATCTTATACAAATAATAAAAGCGATGATGGAATTGCGGGAAAACTTATTTCGGGCTTGGTTTGGCTTTTGATCGGCGGTTTGATCGGGGCGGGAATCACATATTTCTGGATGGAAAATCAACCCCGTAAAACGGAAATTGCTTATCCTACACCGCATTCTGAAGAAACTTCCGTTTCAACATTTGAAGATAGAAAAAAATCGGCGGACGAAAATCCCGCACAATTTATTGCTGAGAATGTCAGACCGGAAAATTCTGAAGATTATTATCTGATCGGCAGAGCATATCTGCGGCAGGGAAATTTTGCCGGTGCGAGGAGTGCTTTAGAGAGTGCAAAAGAGAAATTAACCGGAAATAATGATTCAAATTCTCAAGTCCTGGCTTTTGAAATTGCTCAAGGTTTAGCGATAATAAATACTCCATTTGCTCAGACGGAATTTGAAAAAGAACTCGGAATTTCAAAAAACGAGAACTCTAATTCGGATATTAATACAAATTCAAATTCGGATTTTAATGCTCCAGTTGTAAACTCAAATCCTGAATCGCAGACTTCACCTCAAAATTAATTTGAATTCTGCCTTTTTGCTTCAAATAAAATCACGCCGCAAGCAACGGCGAGATTCAGGCTTTCGACCGTTTTTTCCATCGGGATAAATATACTTTCTTCAATTTTTTTACGCTCCGTCTGACTTAAACCGTGTGCTTCCGAGCCGAAAATTAAAAGTCTCGGCTTTTTCCAATCAACTTCAGTATAATTTTTATCCGAATTAATATCGGCACAAATTGTTGTCAGATTATTTTCTTTCGCCCATTCCAAAACCTCTTGAAATTCAACATTTTCCCAAACCGCAACTCTCAAAGCCGAACCCATCGAGGCTCTCAGAGCCTTTGGGGAAAAGGCGTTTGCGGAGTTTTTTGATATAAAAATTCGCTTCACACCAACCGCTTCCGCAGTTCTGAATACTGCTCCTAAATTATTCGGATTATTGATTTTATGAAGTAGGATAAATACGGGAAAGTCATTCTCGGGATTGATTTGAAAAAAAGAGTCCTTTTCAAATTCGGGCTTTTCGCAAATTAAAATAATTCCCTGCGGATTTTTTGTGTCGGAAATTGATTTGAAAATTTTTTCTGAAACTGTGTAAATTTTGGTATGTTCAGATAATTTTTTTATAATTTGCGAATTCTTTTGATCTTCGGCAAACTCTTTAGAGATAAAAACTTCGGCAGGATTTATATTTGATTTGAGCGTTTCTTCGGCAAGTCTTAAACCTTCAATAAAGATCAAATTTACAACCTTACCATCCCGAACTTTGCGGACAAATTTAAGCTTCTGATTTTCACGGCTAGTGATCTCAATCATAAAAATAATCCAAACATTTACGGTTTCGGTTCGATTTTAATTTGCTTGATCTTTATATCATCAAGCGGACGCTCACCGTCCCGCGTCGCACCGCCGATTGTTCTGGCATTGTTCATTCCATTAATCACTTTCCCGAAAATTGTGTATCTGTCGTCAAAACCTTCTTCGCGTTTGAGCATTATAAAAAACTGTGAATTTGCCGAGTTAAAATCCTGATCACCTCTTGCCGCACCGACAATTCCGGTATCAAATTTCAGATCTGAAAATTCCGCTTCGACATCGGGTTTATCCGAACCTCCTGCACTATCATTTGCCGGATCGTTATCTTTTGTATTCGGATTGCCTGTTTGAATAACCTGCGGAGTTATGCGGTGAAATGAAACTCCATTGTAAAAACCCTCTTTTGCCAGTTCTTTAAAGCGTGCGACCATTTTCGGGGCGATATTTGAATAAAGTTCAATCGTGATCGTCCCAAAAGCCGCCTGATTTTCCATTTCGATAACGGCAACCTCATTATCCGCAATAGGTTTAACATTCTTTCCAACTTCAGGAACTTCAGAATTATTATTTGAAACTTGTTTGTTTTCACAGGAAAAAACAGAAAGTGAAAAAATAAGTATTGTTAAAAGCGTAAGTTTTTGGCTCATATTTTAAAAAATTTTGTCGGTGTCCAAAAGAATCGTAACAGGTCCGTCATTGATAAGTTCAACATTCATCATCGCTTGAAATTGTCCTGTTTCGACTTTTTTAATTTGTTTTTCCGCTTCGCTGACAAAAAACTCATAAAGTTTATTGGCAGTTTGCGGCAACGCAGCTTTGATAAAAGAAGGACGGCGACCTTTTCTCGCATCGCCGTAAAGTGTAAATTGGGAAACGACGAGAAGTTCGCCTCTAATATCAATTAAAGAAAGATTCATTTTCCCTTCAGAATCTTCAAAGATGCGTAAATTCAGAGTTTTCTCAAGTAAATACTTTGCTTCAGTTTCCGAATCCTCCCGCGAAATTCCCAAAAGAACCAGAATTCCCCGACCAATTTCGCCAATAATCTCGCCGTCAACCGAAACCTTAGCACTTGAAACTCTTTGCAAAACAGAACGCATTTTTTCTAATGGAAAGTGGAAAACGGAAAATGGAAAATTAAGAGAATAATTTGTAATAGAAAGTTGAACTTAAACTTTTCAAACAATTTTCCATTTTTCACTTTCCATTATTCATTTTCTTCAATATAAACCTTTTCCATCACGACCGGTTCAAGCGGTTTGTCGCTTGAGTTTGTTTCAACTTGTGCGATTTCATCAACAACATCCTGTCCTTCAATTACACGCCCGAATTTTGTGTAACTCGGCGGCAGACCATAATCTTTGTGCATTATGAAAAACTGCGAACCATTCGTATTCGGTCCCGAATTCGCCATGGCGACTATTCCTTTATCGTAAACGCCTTGATAAAGTTCCGAAGATTTATTAATCTCATCATCAAACTTTCCGCCCCAAGCCGATTCGCCGCCGTAGCCTTCGCCAAGCGGATCGCCGCCCTGAACCATAAAATTTTCAATCACACGGTGAAAAATCACATCGTCATAGTAACCTGTTTCTGCCAAAAGCCGAAAATTCTCCGTTGTCTTCGGAGCATCTTCTTCTAAAAGCTCAAATTTAATAGTTCCTTTGTTCGTTTCGATAACTGCTGTTTTATTAACCATATTTTTTTATAAAATTTCTCCTTTATTTAATCTTTACAATCGGTTGATCGGGATGTGCGGGATTTGGAATAACCTCGCGTCTATTGCAATCAACCATTAAATCCAACACTTCCAAAATAGTTTGTCCGATAATTACTTCATCGCCTAAAACCATCGCACCTTCGGTAGTTTTTCGTCCCATAATATCGAACATTATCGGTTCTGTTAATTCAACTACATCATTTCTCCCATCGGCATATTCTGCAACTCTTTGACCATCGGATTGTAATCCTAATTGCTGCATAACATTTTGAGGAACTACCGATGAAACCGCACCCGAATCAATTAAAGCATCGGCTTCATAAGTGCGAATATCTTTTTCATCAATTTTTCCACGTCTAGCCAAAGCTCTGTCTAAAGCATTTGTTAATTTAACTTTTACACGAACTTCACCCATTTAATTCTCCTAGTATAAATTTATTAATTGCTACGGCAACGCCGTGTTCATCATTACTTAATGTTGTATAAAATTCTTCTCTTTCAAGCAAACTCGCATCGGCGTTTCCCATCACAACGGGTGTTCCGGCATACTCAAGCATTTCCACATCATTGAAATTATCGCCGATAACCATTACTTCGGAATGCGAAAAATTATTTTTTAACACTAGATGTTTCAAACCGCTTGCTTTAGAAGTATTCGGCGGCAAAATATCTAAAAGCGTAAAATCAAGGTGCGGATAGATCGTCACTAAAATGTTGACCGAATCGCTTAATTCATCTTCCAAAAATCTCTGCAAATCATACATCGGTTCGCACGTTCCCGAATATGAAATGTGAATAATTTCGTTTTCGTCCATCACATCAACCAAATTTTCAACGCGATGAACAGCCGTCTCCGCTTCGTCACCGTGCAGATGTTTTGCCCAGACAATATATTTTTGCAAGGGAATATTTTCTGCTGAAATTCTGTCGTAAATCATTATTCCTTTTCCATTCGGATCGGCACTTACAAGTGCATCGCCGCCGAAGTCACTCCCGACACGCAGAATTTCTTTGGTCGTTTCGGTTGCAATCAAAGAAACTTCCACAGTTTCAAGTGATTCCGCATATTTAAGCAAAGCTCCATTATGAGTAATTATCGGTGCATTGAATTTGCATTCCAAACCAACAGGACGAGCATCACGAAAACGCCTTCCGGTCGCAATCGTGACCATTACTCCTTTTTCTTCAGCTTGGCGGATGGCGGAAATATTTTCTTCGGGAATTTTACCGTTTGAATTAAGAAGCGTTCCGTCGAGGTCGAGTGCTAAAAGTTTTATCATTAAATTTTAACTTTGCTTTTGAACTTCTTCCATATAAGTTCTGAGAATTTGATTGATTTTATTTGGATAATCCCAACTTTTCTTTTTGAAGAATTCTATAATATCACTGTCAATAGGGAAATTCTCTTGATGTTTTCTTGGTATCGGTTTGAAATTCTTTTGTAAAATTCCATTTTTCCACATTTCAGGTGTCATTCTTGGAATATCGGAAAAATCAATATCATCATCGGTCATTTTATCCAATCTTTCCCAATCAGTCTGCGATTTTTGTGAATTGTCTTTTTTACTCATCATAAATTGTCTTTCTTTCAGAATATTTTCAAATTATTATTTATTTCTCTGTTCAGCCAGCCATTTTTGATATTTTGCTTTGCCTTTTTCAAATTCCGCCGCACTTGCGTAGAAATTGTGCGAACCGTCATTTTTATCAACGTCTAAAACATAATATATATAGTCGGTTTTGGCGGGATTTAAAGCGGCTTCGAGTGAAGATTCGCTGGCGGATGAAATCGGACCGGGCGGCAAACCTGAAATTTTTCTCGTGTTATACGGATGATTTATTTCTACATCACTTTTGTTTATTACGCCGTCCCAGCGTCCGAGAAGTTTGGCGATATAGACATTTGTCGCGTCAATTCCGAGTGCCATTTGTTTGTCCAAACGGTTGTAGATTACCGATGAAACAATCGGGCGTTCGGCGGCGACTTTCGATTCATTTTCGATGAGGCTGGCGATGGTGACGATTTCCTGATTTGTTCTGCCGAGTTGAGTTGCCATCTGCGTCCATTCGGGTTTCCATGTAGTTTTAAATTGATCAACCATTCGTTTGATAACGTCTTGCGGTTTGGTATTGAGCGGGAAATGGTAAGTTGTTGGATAGAGATAACCTTCGAGGTTTTCCGCCTTCGGGTCAATTACTTTGATCTGGCTTGTGTCGTTCATTAAATATTGAACGGCTTTTTCATCTATCGGCGGATTGGTTGGGAATTTCGCGGCGATTCGTTTTGCGATATCAAAACGAGTCCAGCCTTCAGGAATAGTCAGTTTTATTGTTTTTTGTTTGCCCGTTTCGAGTGCTTCCAAAACCTGCAAAGGAGAAATTGGGGAATCAAATTGATATTCTCCCGCCTGCAATTTATTTGCATCACCGAAGGTTCGCAGATAAATTTGAGTTGCCATCGGACTTTTGATAATTCCTTCGGAAGTCAATCTGCCGATGATCTGATTTGGAGTTTCGCCTTTTTCGATAGTGATGTATTTATCGGCTTTATCGTGCTGAACCCTGGTTCGCAGTGAACTGTTAAGCCAATAATAAATTCCGCCGAGGGTTAAAAGAGAAAGTATAAATAAAATTATTAGAATTTTTATAAATTTCATTGCGTTAAAATTTTAGCAGAAAACTTTATATCTAATAAACGCTGATTTATAAAGAATAGTTTGAAATAAAAAAAACCGCTGACCGAAAGCGGCAGCGGTTGGCAAACTGAAGTTTGAACTCTGAACAATTAAGCAAACTTTTGTAAATTATTTTTTACTCATTTTGTCTAAAGCATTTTCAATCGCAGTTGTAACTTCCTTGCTTTCGGGAGTTTCTTTTGACGAAAAACGGGCGATGATCTCGCCTTTTTCATTGACAAGAAATTTATTGAAATTCCATGTTATTTCTCCGGCAAATTTCGGGTCGGTTTTTTCGCTTGTTAAGTATTGATAAAGCGGATGCTGATCGTCGTCTTTGACGGAAATTTTAGCAAACATCGGGAATGAAACTTTATATTTTAGTGTGCAAAATTCTTTAATTTCCTCATTGCTTCCCGGTTCTTGTCCGCCAAAATTATTAGCGGGGAAGCCTAAAATAACAAATCCCTGATCTTTGTATTTATCATAAATTTTTTGCAAACCTTCATATTGCGGCGTGTAACCACATTTGCTTGCAGTATTTACGAACATTACGACCTTGTTTTTATATTTTTTTAGTTTAATTTCTTTCCCATCAATATCGGTTACTTTAAATTCATAGATTGATTTTGCTGTAACTTCAGATTTCATATTTGATGCCGAACTGCTCAGCATATTAATTCCATAGACACCTAAAATAACAGTCGCAATAATTGCTACCACAAAAAAACTTAAAATCTTTTGCATATATTCGTAACTCCAAAAATAGAAAATTTTACAAAAGGGGGTAAATTAGAATATTTATAGCCTGCAATCATCTCACAGTTTGCAGAAAAAGCAAGTTACTCATTTAGTTCCCGACGATTTCTGGAGTTAGGCAAAGAAGGTTTATTATCTTTTTCATCTTCACCCGTTGCCGCTAAAACTTCTTTAATTGCACCGACGCTCGATAAAACATTTGAAGTTTCCATCGGCATAAAAATAACTTTTGAATTCTGCGTCCGGGTCATATCACGCAACGAATCAATATATCTTGCGGTGATTAAATAATTTGCCGTCTGTCCTCTGTCGCCGATTGATTGGGCTATTTGATTTATTGCGGAGGCTTCGGCTTCGGCGGCTTTAAGACGGGCATTTGCCGCACCTTCGGCTTCTAAGATTGCCGATTGTTTAGCACCTTCGGCACGCATAATTGCGGCTTGTTTTTCACCGTCGGCTCGTGCGATTGCGGCTTGTTTATCACCTTCCGCCTGTAAAACCAACGCCCGACGATTTCGTTCCGCCGTCATTTGTTTTTCCATCGTAATACGGACATCTTCGGGCGGATTAATATTTTTAACATCTACGCGGGTAACTTTTACGCCCCATTTATCGGTGGCTTCGTCGAGAATATACTGCAATTTGCTGTTTATCTGATCGCGTGAAGAAAGCGTATGATCCAAATCCATTTCGCCCATCACGGCACGCATTCCGGTAATCGTTAATTGGACGATACTACCGACGAGATCGGTAATTTCATAGACGGCTTTTGCCGGATCGGTAATTTGCCAATAAACAACTGAATCAACATTGATCGTTACATTATCGCGTGTAATTACAGGTTGCGGCGGAAGGTCTATGTATTGTTCACGCAGGTCAATCGAGGTTATACCGGGTCGCGAATTTGTCCAGTAAACCGCTCGGGGTGCTTCAAAAAACGGGACGATAATATTCAAACCGCTTCTGGCAACACGGCTGAATTTTCCCAGTCTTTCGATAAGCAAAACCGAAGACTGCGGAACGATCTTAATAGTTTTCCAGGCGACGGTCAGAAGTGCAATTCCCAAAAACATCAGGAAAATTAGACCGAAACCTATCTCAAGCTGAAATAAAAGAAGCGACACAAACATATTTTGACCTCCAAAAATTTGTTAAATAAAAACAATGTTTTAATTATAGCTGATTTTTTATAAAAGTTTTAGTTTGAGTATTGAAAGCATTTTAAAATTATCTATAATTCAAATCTATGACGATCAAAATCTCCGATATTGAAAAAGCAAAAAATATCCTGAAAGATGTAATTACTCAAACACCGATTCTGCCAGATAACAAATTATCGGAAACCATCGGAACAAACGTATTTGTCAAAGCCGAATGTTTGCAACGCGGCGGTTCGTTCAAGATTCGCGGGGCTTTCAATAAAATTTCACGTCTGACGGATGATGAAAAAAAACGCGGTGTGGTGGCTGCTTCGGCAGGAAATCACGCTCAGGGCGTGGCACTTGCGGCAAGTTTGAATGGTATCAGATCAACAATTGTATTGCCCGAATTTGCTCCTTTAACGAAGGTTATGGCGACGAAAAACTACGGTGCTGAAGTTATTTTGCACGGAAGCAGTTTTGACGAAGCGATGAATTATTCTTTTGAATTAGCAAAAAAACACGGTTTCACGCACATCCACGCATTTGATGACGAATTGATTATCGCCGGACAGGGAACAATCGGACTTGAGATTAAAGATGATTTGCCAAATGTAAATGCGGTTGTTGTTCCGATTGGCGGCGGCGGAATTATTTCGGGAATTGCGATTGCTATCAAAACTTTTCTACCGAAAACAAGAATAATTGGTATTGAAGCAAAAAACTTTGCCGTCATAAAAGATTCGCTCGAAACGGGTTCGCCCGTTGCCGAAAAATTAAAATCCACAATTGCTGATGGAATCGCCGTTAAAAGTCCGGGGAAAATTACGCTTGAAATTATTAGAGAATACGTTGATGAAATCGTCGAAGTTACCGAAGAAGAAATTGCCAATGCAATTTTTCACTGCATTGCAAATAACCGTTTAGTAGTCGAAGGAGCAGGTGCGGCGGGCGTAGCTGCACTTCTTGCGAACAAAATTGATGTTGCGGAAGATGAAACCGTCTGTGCGGTTTTGTGCGGCGGGAACATTGACGCAAATTTATTGGCAAGAATTCTCGAACAGGTTTTGGTTCGCCAATCTCGTTACATCACTTTAAAAGTTCTGGTTCAGGATCGTCCCGGAAGACTTGCCGCATTGCTCAATGCTGTTTCAGCAAAAGGAGCTAATGTCATCGAAGTTTTCCACCGACGGGCAATGTATCTCGCACCTTTAGGACAGGTTGGAATTGAAATGCTGCTCGAAGTCCGTGACGAAGAACACGGTGATGATATTTTCAATGAATTGCAGAATTCAGGCTATCAGGTTGCAAGGGAGGAACCTGGGGAATGGGAAGAGTAACGTAAAATGAACAATCAATTATTATTTGCTTGTTCTATCAAGACTTCTTTTCCGTCCATACCTGGAATTGAATAAGTAAATGATTTATCTTTATCTTTTAGTCTGAAATATTTTGCTATTTTATATTTTTTTTCGACATCATCAATTGATCCTTTCAAGTCTAATCTATCGTTTTCTTCGGGTGTCAGAATAGCACCAAGAGATGTATAAACTTCTATATATAAACTGTTAGTTTTATTGAATCGTTTATCAAGCAATTTAAAAAGTGTTTTCAAATTCTTTTCATTAAAAGCAGAATCTTCCATTATAACTTCAAGATATAAACTATTTTCAGGATCACGATTTATATGTTTCTCAAGTCTCGAAACTCCCGCAACTATTACATATCTAAAAGGTGCTGTTTTAACAATTTCGTCCTGTGATTCAGTTCCATATTTCCTTTCAATTTTATCTTGTCCAAACACAAAACAGCTTAACGACAAAATCTGAATAAAAAATATGGATAATAAAATTCTTTTAAACATAGTTTTTAATTACTTTCGTGTAAGATTCTCCGTGTATAATTCCTGATAAATCCGATAATTACTCATTACTTTAAAAACGTATTTTTTAGATTCTGAAAATCCGACTTCCGAAGTGAAAATTGCCGCGTCTTTTGGTTCACTTCTGTCCAACCAGCGAGCGACGTTGTCTTCTCCGCCGTTGTAAGAAGCGGCGATGGCTTCATATAATCCGCCGAATTCATCCTTTAATTCCGCGATATAGACGCTTCCGATGGCGATGTTGACATTCGGGCGATACAGATCATCTGCATCCAAATTATTAAAACCGGCTTTTTTATTATATTTTATCGCAGTATCGTAAGTTAATTGCAGTAGTCCGCGAGCCGCCGCCGGAGATTTTGCACTTGCTCTGAAGCTGCTTTCCTGTTTCATTATTGCCAAAACGAACCGCGGATCAATGCCGCGTGATTTGGTATGTTGAATTAATTCCGAGCGATACATAACGGGAAATTGTCCAGCTAAATTTCGGCTTTCTCTTTCCATTTGCTGATTTCTGTATGTTACATTTCCGCCAAGAGCCGCGATTCTGTCGGTGGCAAGACTTCCAAAATATGAATCAGCACTTGCCGGAATCGAAGTGTAAACGCTGATTGCTTGCGGGCGTTGATCTAATTTTTCAAGTGCAAAACCTTTTAAGTATTGAACTTCGTATTCAAACGCCATAGAGTTACTAAAATTATCTAATCTCAAAAGTTCATTGGCGGCGGCAATTACAGCATTCCAGTTTTTGCGGTAAACTTCCATTCTGAGCCGTGCGTGAAGTGCGTTTGTTTCCGTTCCCATCCCATTAAAACGCTTGCGGGTCTTATCAACCCAATCGTTTGCCTTGTCGTATTCTCCGGCTTCGCGGTATGCGTCAATAATATTTAAATAAGACGATTCGCTGCGTTTCCCGAATGGAAACATCACGGTATATTGCCCGTAAGTCGTCGCCGCTTCCAGATTTTTGCCCAAGCGGACAAGACTCGCTCCCTTGTAAGCCAAACCTTCCTGTCCCCATTCATCGGAAAGATGATTTTTTACCAACTTATCAAACCAGACAACCGCTTCTTCATAATTCCGCTCCCACATATTAGAGCGTCCCATTCCGAAAAGGGCTTTTGGAACAAGTGCGTCATCGGGATAATTTGCAAGCACTTTTTTCCAATGCTCGCGGGCTTCGGCAAAATGGCGGTTCGACATATAAACATCCGCCCGATACATATGTTCGCCGATGGTCAGCTTTTCAAGATTTCCTTTTGCGTCTTTGCCGGAATTATCCTGCGAAACAACTCTCGCCAAAGTCGCATCATTATAAACCTGTGCAAATGAATTAAAGGAAAAAACCGAGATAACTGCGATTAAAAATAAAAACTTTTTCATAATAATTTTTCGGGAGAAAAGACTTGTCTGAAACTTACTTTACCAATTTTTTAGACGAAAAAAAAATCTACGGCGTTGCAGATTTATTTTTAAAAGGCAGAAACCCGAATGTAAATGAGGGTGCTGTTTAAGATTCAGCTTGATTGAATCCCAAAACCACCATCCATAAGTGTCGGGCTTCTGCCTTTTTACTTGCATTTTTTAGTTATTTCTAAGAAACTTAAATTTATTTTCTATCGAAAAATTAAACAAAAAAGAGAGGTTAAATGAAAGGTAAGCATATATTTTCTATTTGCGTTCTGATTCTGCTGAGTGTAATCGCTGGTTTTGCTCAATCAAAATCGAATCCAAGCGATAAATTCAAACAATTGGACGAAAAACTTCCGACACCGACAAGTTATAGAACGGCTTCGGGTTCGCCCGGACACCAGTATTGGCAGCAGCGGGCAGATTATGTGATTGATGTCGAACTTGACGATGTAAATCAAAAAATCATCGGCAAAGAAACCATCACATATAAAAATCTCTCGCCTGACACGCTCGATTACTTATGGGTGCAGGTTGACCAAAATATCTTTGCCAAAGATTCCGACACACAAAAAACCGAAACCGCTCCGAGTTTTGCCGAACAAGTTCCCCTTACCGATCTCGAACAGATCACACGCCGATCTTATGATGGAAAAGTAAATATAACTTCCGTTAGAGACGAGAGAAATAATTCTCTGAAATATACTCTTGTAAATACGATGATGCGGATTGATCTGCCGCGTCCGCTGAAACCGAATGAAAATTTTATTTTTAAGATTGATTGGAATTACAACATTAATAATCAAAGAATTTTCGGCGGCAGAACGGGTTATGAATATTTTGCTTCGGATGGAAATTATATATATGAAATCGCTCAATGGTTTCCGCGGATGGCGGCTTATTACGATATGCACGGCTGGCAGCATCATCAGTATTTAGGACGCGGTGAATTTACGCTTGAATTCGGCGATTACTTGGTCAGAATTACCGCACCGAATGACCACGTTGTTTCCGCAACCGGTGTTTTGCAGAATCCGAATCAAGCTCTGACGGCGGAACAAAGACAGCGTTTAAAACAGGCGGAAACGGCGGCAAAACCGACTTTAATAATTACGCCCGAAGAAGCCAAAACTAATGAAAAAAACAAACCGACGGGCAAAAAAACTTGGGAATTTAAAGCCGATAATGTCCGCGATTTTGCGTTCGCATCGTCGAGAAAATTTATCTGGGATGCACAAGGTCATAACGTCGAAGGCAATAAAACTATGGCGATGAGCTATTATCCCAATGAAGGAAATCCGCTCTGGGAGCAGTATTCAACGCAGGCGATCATTCACACATTAAATGTCTATTCGCGTTATTCATTCAAATATCCCTATCCCGTCGCAATATCGGTAAACGGTCCCGTCGGCGGAATGGAATATCCGATGATCTGTTTTAACGGACCTCGCCCGAACGCCGATAAAACATATTCAGCACGGACAAAATACGGTTTGATTTCCGTGATTATTCACGAAGTCGGACACAATTATTATCCGATGATCGTCAATTCCGACGAACGTGATTGGACTTGGATGGATGAAGGTTTGAATACTTTTGTGCAGTTCCTTGCCGAAAGCGAATGGGAGGAAAATTACCCTTCGCGTCGCGGCGAACCACAAAACATTGCCGATTATATGGCTTCGGAAAATCAAGTTCCGATTATGACGCAATCGGATTCGGTTATAAATTTTGGAAACAACGCTTACGGAAAACCCGCAACCGCGTTAAATATTTTACGCGAAACTATTTTAGGACGTGAAAATTTCGATTTTGCCTTCAAAAAATATTCGCAGCGTTGGATGTTCAAACGTCCGACTCCGGCAGACTTTTTCCGCACGATGGAAGATGCCAGCGGACAGGATTTGGACTGGTTTTTTCGCGGCTGGTTTTACACGACCGACCACGTAGATATTTCAATCGAAAATGTCAGACTTTTTCAATTAAACACGCAAAATCCCGATGTTGAAAAGGGAATTGCCAGAAAGCAAGCAAATGAACGCCCGAAGACACTTTCTCAGCAGAGAAACAAACCTCTGCCGAAACGCATAGATCAATATCCATCGCTGAGAGATTATTACAACGATTTTGACGAATTCAGCGTGACGGAAATTGAAAAAGACAAATACACGGCATTTCTTGGAACTTTGGACGATGTAGAAAAATCAATTTTGAACGCAAATAATTATTTTTATGTTGTTGATTTGAAGAATGTCGGCGGATTGGTGATGCCCGTAATATTAAAGGTCGAATATGTTGACGGAACAAGCGAAGAAATCCGCATTCCCGCACAAATCTGGCGTTATGATAATTTTAATGTTTCAAAACTGATCGTTACAAAAAAAGAAGCGAAAGCGATTATTCTTGACCCGAATCTGGAAACCGCCGACACGGATTTAACCAATAATTTCTTCCCGCGTCGCACGCTTCCGACACGCTTTCAAGTTTTCAAATCAAGACAGCGTTCAGATTTAGAACCAAGTCAGTAGCGGAAAATGGAAAATGGAAAACGGAAAATGTGAAGAATTGGCAGATTGCCTTTTGAAGTAGATTAATAAAATGTTGAAAAAATTAACAAAATGTTTAGTTGTTGTAATTTTTATGTCTGCTGCAAATTCATTTGCTTACGGCAAGCATAAATATCACACGAGTTTTACGACGGTTGATTACAATACGCAGGAAAATTTACTGGAAATTTCGATCAAAGTTTTTGCCCACGATCTTTTGCCGTCGTTGGAAAAACAACATAAGCAAAAGATTGATCTGGAAAACACTAAAGATATTGATAAGATTTTGGAAGATTATCTGGCTGAGAAATTTGTTTTCAAGACCAAATCCAATCAAATCAAACAATTTAAATGGATTGGTAAAGAACTTGAAACAGAAGTTATACTTTTCTATATCGAGATTCCGTTTGACGAAGAATTAGAAGGTGCGGAACTTAAAAACACTTTGTTTTTTGAAAATTTCAGAGAACAGGTAAATTTGGTTCACTTCAAATATGAAGATAAAAAAGCCGATTTAATGTTCAAAGTCGGCGATAGTTTTAAGAAAATTACTCACAATACGAAAAGTGATAAATAATTATTTTTGTTATAAAGAGGTTTAAGAAATATTTATGAAAATAGCATTAAACGGTGCGACGACAATGCACGCGGATTTGGAAACGGATATTAAAGCGGCAAGTGAAGCGGGTTATGAACTTTTGGAAATTTGGGCGGCGAAATTGCGTGAATTTTTGAAAAACAAAACAACCAATGATTTGAAAGAATTATTGGAAGAACACGATTTAGAACCATATTCGATAAATTCAATCGAACATATAACTTTCAGAATGGCGGAAGATTACGAAAAGATCAAGGCTGAATGTGAGGAATTATGCAAAATTGCAGGTGAGATTGATTGCCCGTATGTTGTTGTAGTTCCGGGAAAGTTACCTGAAAATGCAACAAAAGATGAAATTATTGATGAATCCGTAAAAGTCTTGAACGAACTCGGCGATATTGCGGAAAAATACAATGTTTCATTGGCTTTCGAGTTTCTTGGACAGACTGATTGCTCGGTTCAAACGCTTGATCTTTGCAACGAAATTGTTGAAAAAGTTGACCGGGAAAATATCGGAAATGTAATTGATACTTTTCATTTTTATGCAGGGAACTCTAGTTTTGAAGCTATCGAAAAAATGAAGCCCGAAAAGCTATTTATTTTTCACATAAACGATGCGGAAGACCTGCCGAAAGAACAATTAACCGACGCACACAGAGTTTATCCGGGCGAGGGAATTTTGCCGATAAAAGAAATAAAGGCAAAATTTGATGAGATCGGTTATGACAGAATGGTTTCGGTTGAAATTTTCCGCCCCGAATACTGGAATGAAAACCCGTTTGAAGTTGCCGAAAAAGCCAGACGTGCGACGATGGATGTTTTGGATATTCAAAGTTCTGCGGTTGGCGGAATCTGGTAAAAGTAAAAAGTAAAAAGTAAAAAAGAGTTTTATGGAATCCTAAAAATAATTTTATGGACAAAATTAAAATCGGGATAATCGGGACGGGTTATATCGGCAATGTTCACGGGCGGATTTATTCGGGATTTGAGAATGCAGAAGTTTCTGCATTATTTGATATCGTTCCCGAAAAAGCTGAAAAAACTTCACGGACAATTGGCGGAAAGGTTTGCGAATCGCGTGAAGAATTATTTGATATTTGCGATGCAGTTCTTGTTTGCACGCCGAATAAAACTCATATCGAAATTGCGACCGACGCGGTCAATCACGAAAAGCACGTTTTTTGCGAAAAGCCTTTTGCAATTGGAATTAAAGATGCCAAAACATTGCTTGAAACAGCAAATAACGGAAAAGGAGTTTTTCAGGTCGGACACAATCGCCGATATGCACCGGTTTATGCAAAATTGAAAGATTTGCTGAAAGAAGACAAAGCACATTCGGCACAAATCAAAATGAACCGCGGCGAATTGGTAAACCCTGTATGGACTGGCGATGTAAATATTACGGGCGGATTTTTGTATGAAACTACGATTCATCTTTTTGATATGATGCGATTTCAATTCGGTGAAATCGCGGAGTTGGTCGCTTATGGTTCACAGCACGAATATCCCGAACTTGATGAGTTTTCGATAATCTTCAAATTTAAAAACGGTTTTCATTGCACGTTTGCTTCTTCATCCGATGCAAGCTGGCATTTTCCGTTTGAACGCATCGAAGTTTTTTGTCATCACCGCACAATTATGACGCAGGAAATGGAGCATTTAATTGATTCACGCGGAATGGATGCGGATTTTGAAACACTTTCGTGGGCGATGACCGAAAAAGAAGAGCGTTGGGGATATGTGCAGGAAGATTTGGCGTTTATTGATTCGATTCTTGAAGCAAAAGAGCCGCCCGTTACGGCACTTGACGGATTTAAATCAGTCGAACTTGTCGAATCGGTTTACAAAGCAATTGAAACGGGCGAAAGAATCAAATTTTCATAAAGAGCATTTATAAGTCGCAATTATTTCATCACAGTTCGTATTCTTTTTTAACTTTTTTATAGCATTCACAGCAAAATTTTTCTATTTTATGGTAAAATTCCGGACGCTTCAAGTTGAACAAATTTGGTTAACAAATACTCATTACTTTTATTTTTATAAAAATATCTTTCAATAATTTAGCTTTCACACCTGAACAATTATCAAACTTTTTTCAGGTATGATACGTTATAATATATGTAGCATAGATTTTAATTATTGGTAGAAATTGGGGCGGATATGATTCAATGTCAATATTGCGGGCAAGTAAACTCGGCTGGAAGTAATTTTTGTCGTTTCTGCGGATTAAAATATAATCAACCGCATCAAATAAATCAAGAAAATCGAACAAGTTATGAGTATTCTCCACCGCGTCCCTATTCCTGGAAAACGGATGAATTAGAATTACAGCCTGAAAAACAAACCAAACCTATAAACCAAGTGCGTCCTTTAGTGAGCCAGCCGCCTCAGCCGACGAGAAAAGATATGCCGATCCCGTTTCATTCTCCTGCTCAATTTCAACAGAATATAATGCCCTATGAAAACATTTGTCCGCGTTGTTCCAGTCAGGCATTTCCACGAATTGAAAAGAAAATTTCAACGACGGGCTGGATAGTTTTTGCAGTTTTACTGATGACGATTTTTCCTCTGTTCTGGATTGGTTTGTTGATAAAGGAAGAAGTAAGAGTTTGTCCGGTTTGTGATTTAAGAATTAAGAAATAATTGCCTACTGTAATTCATCGCCAATTATTTTCGATAATAATAGCCTTTCGGATGTTCTATTTTTACTTCCGGATTGGAACTGTCAACTTCGATTTTGTAATAGTCTTTTTTCATATGAGTCGAAATAAAAGTTAAGGCAAATTGCCGGCTGAGAGCGAGAGTTAAATCACGGAAAAAAGGTTGGTATGAGATAGGCGTAAATGTTCCCTGAAAAAAAGCCTTGCCGCCCGTTTCTTCTGAAATTCTTAGTAGAGAACCCTGTCCATTATTGACCAATAATGAATTTCCGCTTTCGGTATATGTCGCCGCTGAGTAAAAGGAATAAACTGCGACACTGTTTCTTTGTGCCTTCAGAATTGCTCGGTCTAAATCCAAACTTTGTCCGGGTGTCGAACCATTTATGCCTTGTGAAACATCCAAGCCATCGGAAATTAGTAAAATCGCCCGTCTTCCATTTGGCTGTCCCTGAAATCTTTTTATGGTATCCATCACACCATCATACGGATTTCGCGGGGCAACTGCTGAATTGCTTATGACGATTCTTAATGATTTTGCGGCTGCATCCAAATCCTGTGTGAAATTTTGTCTGATTTGAAGCGAACCGCTGCGAATATATGCAACCATCACACGCGAATCTTTCGGCAGACTGCGAATAAAATTCGCCAAATCTTTTAACTGCAAATTTACGTCTGATGAAAGGTCGTCTTGTATCAAAACTGCCAATGAAAGCGGAGTGTTGCTGACGCTTCTGATTGAAAGGATTGTTTGGTCTTCTTCATTTTCTTTAAGAGTTATATCACCTGCTTCGACAAATTCACCGGCTTGTTTTTCCTTTAATTCTTTTTTGGTAAAAATAGTGACGGGAATAGTCATAATACGGACGGTATCCTGACCTCTCTGCATTTTTCTTTCGCCATTTTCCTGAGCAAAAGCGAAGTTAGGTAATAGTAGAAAAGACAGGAAGAAAACTAATAAACGCAGTAATTTAGAATTTGACATAGACACCTTTTAATCGTATTGGATATTATATTTTTACCAAAATTATTTACATTACAGAAAAGCCTTTGAATTATGATGCAGCTAATTTGAATAAAGTTTATAGAATATGTAGAGTAAATCCAACAGATGAGTGATTTAATTCCGACAAGATACGAAATAACGAAAAAAGATGTTAATAAAGACAGGCTTTTGAAGACGACGGCTGTTTCCTTGCCGATCGTGCTATCCGTCCTTCCCGCATTAGCTTTTTTTATAATGGGAATGTTGTTCGGCACAGCCCCGCCTGTAACGGCATTTTATTTCTTTCTGAGCATAATTTCGCTGATCGTGGGACTTATCGGCGGCGGAATAGGTTCAGCTTTTACGCTGATGTATCGCTCAAAATGGCTCGGACAACTCAGGGAAAAAATTGCGATTGACGGTATCAAGGCGAGCGAAGTCAAATGGTTTACAAAAGAATTAAAGACCGAAGAGAAAAATGCTCTCGAAGAAATAAAATCGAAAAATTTATTGTTAGCAGATGCTTATGAGGAAACGCTTGCTTCGCGTCTGACTGCGACAAGAATTGTAAAATCCACGGGACAAGAACTTCTTTTAGCCAAACGCCGAAAAAATAAACTGAAATATCTGAAAAGTGAAAAGGTTAATGATTTTAAAGCTGAGATTGATAGAGACATCAGCAATCTTTCAAATATAAAGACAGAGGCAAAGGAAATGCTGGTCGAAGCCGAATCGCGTCTGCAAATGATTGAAGCCGCATCACGTCGCGGCAGAGAATTAGCCGGAAATGAGCTTGCCTTAAAAAAATTATCCGCCAGAACCGAACAACTCCCGCTTGCTCTCGAATCGGTAAAAATGGAAGAAGAACTTCGCAAGGAATTCGTTGAAGATTTGGAAGAAGAATTTGCAAAAAAAGATAACGAAGAGATCGGGTTACTTGAAGATTAATTTTTTTAGTCCGTAAGTTCTTTCCTGATTCTTTTAATATTTCTCGCTTTGCCGGTTTCTTCATCAATTTCGATGACAACTCCGCAAATCCAGACGTTTCCTTTGGCGTGTGCCGCACGTTTTGACGGAAACTGAGTAAATCTTTGCAAAACATCTTCTTTATTCATACCAATCACGCCTGCATAACTTCCGGTCAAACCTAAATCGGTAACATAAGCTGTTCCATTATCTAAAATTCTCTCATCAGCAGTCGGCACGTGCGTGTGCGTTCCGACTACTGCTGAAACTCTTCCGTCGAGAAACCAACCCATCGCATATTTCTCCGAAGTCGCTTCGCAGTGCATATCAACCAGACGGATTTTCACATCTTCGGGAATCGAATTCACCGCTTCATCCGCAATCTTAAATGGATCATCAACATTCGGCGGCATAAAAACTCTGCCGAGCAAATTCAAAACCGCAATTTTATAGCCTTTAATTTCGCCGATAAACAAACCGCTTCCGGGAGTTCCAACGGGATAATTCGCAGGACGCACGAGTCTTTTGTTTTTTTTGATATACGGTATAACTTCGCCTTTATCAAAAATATGATTTCCCGAAGTCATTAAATCTATTCCGCTGGCAAATAATTCATCGGCAATCGGCGGAGTTATCGAAAAACCACCTGCCACATTTTCCGCATTCATTATGGCGATGTCTATTCCGTTTTGTTCCCGCATTTCCTGAATGTGATTCAAAACAGCACGTCTGCCCGGACGTGCGACAACATCGCCTATCATTAAAATTTTCATAATAACCTTTGAAAAAAAATCTTAAATAGAAAATAGTAAATTGTAAATAAATTTCTTCTCTATTTACAATTTACAATTTACTATTTTCTATTTACAAAAAATTAGACGAAAGAGAACCGAAAAGCCGTGTAAGAGCAAATGAATTGAACCTGATTTTAACAGGTGGGTGGCTTTCTGTCCGTTTTATGGGACGAAACTATAATCTATGGCATTCTTTAACCTAGAAAGATTGCACCGAAAACAGCGTTAGCCTCCCTATATTCATATGTTGGCTCAATATGTGTTTTGTCCTATCACGAACTTTCCAGTAAAGTTCTTTCGACTAAAATCATTGTATCACATCGAATATAGATGAGAAATGGAAAATTAAAGGAAAATGGAAAGAGGAAGATGGATAAATGAAATGTTTGTTTCAAACCAAATTTATCGGTTTTCATTTTCCATTAAATTCTATTGTTCGGTTTCCAATTCCTGCGGGGCGGGTTCTTTTTGTTTTAAGAAACGGTCAAGCATATCGGCACATTCCGCACTTCGGGAAGCGAGTTGGGCATCATTTTGTTCGTGATCGGACTTGAGCCGGTGAAATTCGTCGGCAATGTGCAGAGCGGCTAAAATTGCAACCTTTAGCGAGTCAACTGTCAGAGTGCCGGATGAAATCTCACGCATTTTGCCATCAACATATTCCGCCAGACGCAAGATATATTCATTATCGCCGTCGGAACGTATGTTATAAGTTTGATTATAAATTTCCACTCGGATAGATTGAGCGGAATCTTTTGATTTACCGTTGTTATCAATCATTGAAATTAACCTTGCAGAACTTCGCTGACTTCAGGTTCGATGACGGTGATCGCATCGAGCATTGCTTCAACCTTTAATTGAATCGCATCTCTTTCACTCATTAAATCCTCAACCTTTTCTTCCAGGCGGGATTTTTCGTTTAAAAGAGTACTGACCTCGTGTCGCAGGGAAGTCATTTCCTTTTCGAGTTTATCTTTTTCCTCACGCATCTTCTTGGCGAACTCAATCGTTAAATAAATTTTGTCTTCGAGATGCGAAAATTTTTCCATTCCAGCCAATCCGTTCATTGTTTTCTCCACGATTTTGATGGGGCAAAACTTTAATTTGAATTGATTATGTTTATTTTTTGTAAAAACTTCAAGTAAAATGTAAAGAAAACATAATTATCTTTGTTTAATATCTGGATTTGCTTCTAAAACGCTCAGGATTTTTTGATGAATTTGCTCGACTTCATCTTCCGTCAAAGTTCTCTCATCTGAACGATATTCCAGCCGAATTGTCATTGAGCGTTCATCGTCCGCCATTCCCTTTCCCTCGAAAACATCAACAAATTCAACCTTTCGGCACAATGCAAAGTTCTGATTTTTTATTAAATTGCGAATCTCAGAAAAATTTAAATTGCGTTTTATCAAAAGCGAAATGTCCCGAATTATTGCTGGATAGATCGGCAAAGGTTTATAAAAAGCGGGAAGTTCGGCGTTTTCAAGCAATGTTTGCAAATCAATTTCGGCAATGTAAATTGGTTGTTTAAATTTATAATTTGAAGCAATTTTACCGCTCAATTTACCAATGTTTCCGACTGATTTTCCGTTAAATATAACCTCCGCCGATTGACCGCTTTGCAGATGTTTTATGTCTTTTGATTTATATTCGAGATTCGGCAATTTAACCGCATCAAGACTTGCTTCAATTGCACCTTTTAAATCATAAAAATCAAGTTGCCGCGAAGATGAGGCTTTTTGTTCGAGGATTTCGTTGCCCGTCAAAACGAATCCGAGAAGTTCCTGTTCCTTCGGTAAACCGTCTTCGCTGTTGGATTTGGCGAAAACTTTTCCGATCTCAAATAATTTTATGTTTTTGTTTTGATGATTAAAATTAACACGAACCGCCTCGAGTAAGCCTGACAAAAGGCTCGGACGCATTCGGGTTGCTCCTTCAATGATCGGGTCTTTGATCGAAACGAATTTTTCTTCAGTATTTGATTCAATAAGATTTGATGAAATTTCAAAATGTTCATCATATTTTTCATCAATAAAGCTGTATGAGATCGCTTCATCAAAACCCAAAACCGCCAGAGTTTGACGTAAGTTTTTTTTGCGGTTTTCCGTCGGTTGATATTCACCTGCCGAACCGGCGGAGGGAAGTTCTTCACCAATTTTGTCATAACCGACGATTCGTACGACCTCCTCGACCAAATCTTCATCAATCGCCAGATCGTGTCGCCACGTCGGACTTAAATATGTCGTTTCGTCCAGTTTTTTAATTCCGAGATTTTGTAAAATTCTATCAATCTTATTCTGCTCAACTTCTAAACCAGAAAGTCTTTTTACTTCCGATTTCAGATTCTCAGCAACAATTTCATTCGGAATAAATTTGGTCGGATAAACATCGGCAAAATCTTCCGCCGTTCCGCCCGCCAGTTCGCAGATCAATTCCGTTGCACGATTTGATGCACGAATCAAATTTTCAATATCTACTCCGCGTTCAAAATGATAACTTGCTTCGGTTGTAAGATTTAATTTGCGGGAAGTTTGACGAATAGAATCGGCATCGAAATATGCGACTTCGAGCAAAATATCCGTTGTGTTTTCCGTGATGCTCGAATCAAAACCGCCCATCACACCGCCGACTGCAACGGGTTTTTCTGCGTCACAAATCATCAGCGTTGATTCATCTAATTTCCGTTCAACTTCATCAAGCGTAGTAATTTTTTCACCAGTTTTCGCTCGCCGGACAACGATCCTGTTTTCAGCTAATTTATTAAAATCAAAAGCGTGCATTGGTTGTCCGAGTTCGTGCATAACGTAATTTGTAATGTCGGCAACATTATTTATCGAGCGTTCGCCGATAGCTTCAAGCCGTTTGATCAACCATTCCGGCGATGTTCCGATTTTTACATTTTTAATAATTCGTGCAGTAAAACGATGACATAGATCAGCATCTTCAATTTTTACAAGATTTTTATATTTATCGGTTGGCAAACTATTTGCATAATCGTTCAACTTCAAATTTTCATCCGTAATTACCGAAATTTCTCTCGCCACACCCAAATGTGAAAGACAATCTCCGCGATTTGAAGTTGTTTCAATGTCAAGCACAAAGTCATCAGCGGTTTCGTGCATTCCATCTAATTCCAAACCGACAAGAGTAAGTTTTTCCGCCAAATCTTCAGGCGACAGTTCGATGTCTATCAAATCTTTTAACCAGTTGTAGCTAATTTTCATAATTAATCTTCTATTTTTACAAGTTTACCGAAAATTGAGTTTTGTCCGATCCAACCATTTATTTTCCCTCGATTATTACCAATTTGATAACGCTTGTCCTGAATAGCTTTTATTAAATGCAAATATTCATTTCCTTTCACTTTACATAAAACTATGTCACCCTTTTTCAGGTCTTCAAAGTTTCTTATAGGCTCAACTGTGCAAAGTTGTCCTGATTCAATTTTGCCTTTCATAGAATGTCCACGAGGACGAAATTGAGTAATTTCTCCATTTTTAAGTTTTTGAATATAAAATAATGCCCAACCCATAATAAAAGCGAAATAATACAAGACTTACGAAGAAATTTAAATTGTCGAAGGCATTTCCGTTGAATCTATATTTCCTTCATAAACTTCCGCACCTTTGGCGATCAATTTTGGAACCAAACGTCCGCCGATATATCCGGTTGCACCTGTAACCAAAACTCATTTCATATTTGCTGCTTTAACAATAACAAAAACACCAAAATTTATCAGTTTAATTACTAATAAATTTTGGTGTGATAATCCTAAAGCTAAATAAATATTTATTTTACTAACTCAGGCTTGATCTGTTTAGACTTAAATTTTTGAAGGTTGTTTTTATAGATAGATTCGAGAAAATTATATTCTTTTGATATTTCATTACTCAGTTTAGAAATATTATCAAAATTATCTTCTCCAATTTCAGAAATTAATTTTTGACAAAGTTCGGGAAGTCTGACTGCTCCCATATTTGCTGAACTGCCTTTTAATTTATGAGCTTCGCGTAAAATCTGTATGTAGTTGGAGTTCTCGTATCCCTTCACTAAATCATTTAATACTTTGACTGAATCATTAAGAAATAATTCGATACACTCGACAACTACTTCATCGTCCGAAAATTCGCTGATTTCATTTAATCTTTTACCGATTTCTGTTGATTCCGATAAATAGCTTTTTTCATTTAGATTATGATTTGATTGTAAAGATTGAGTTGGAGTAAATGCTTTTGCAATTGATTTGTTCAGACATAAATTCAAAACTTCCTTTAGTTCCTGCTGATTTGTCGGTTTGCTAATATAATCGGTCATACCCGCGGCGTGGCATTTTTCCTCAATTCCCATAATAGTTTGAGCTGTAACTGCAACAATCGGAATTTGCTTGAAGTATTCATCATTACTCTCACGAATTTTTGCAGTAGTTTCAAAACCGTCCATCAGAGGCATTTGGCAGTCCATCAAAATCAGATCATATTTCTTTGATTTTAATGCTTCAATAACTTCATTGCCATTGCGAACAATATCGGTTTTGTAGCCTAAATCCGAGATTTGATTCAGAATAACCTTTTGATTTATTAAGTTATCTTCGGCAACCAAAATGGTAGCTTTTTCAGAAGATTTTTGTTTACTTTGACTATTCTCGGAATTGATTTCCAGTGTTGTATTCAGGTTCAAATAATCTTTATCTATTCCACCGTCTGTACCGAGCATTTTTTTCAAAGTTTTTTGAAAGAAAGTTTGCTTAATCGGTTTATAAATTATTGTGCTGATTCCATTTATTTTCTCATTTTCTACTGCGGTTAATTTGTTTTTTCTAAGCATTAAAGCGATTGAAGTGTTTTTTAATAAAGACGATTTTCTGACATCTTCTGCCAGATAGAATCCGTCTTTGCTAAAAAACTGTTCATCAAGCAAAACATATTTAAATGGTTTGCCGTTTTGGGCGGCTTTTTTTAAGATATTTAACGCGGCAGATGGATTTTCGGCTTCTTCGGCAAAAATTCCAACAGATTTTGAAT
>JALZKH010000036.1 GCA_030859345.1 Acidobacteriota bacterium
GCTCAATGAAAAGACCGACTATCAAAACGCATCAAAAGTCAGATCGGAGAAAGGCTTGTTAGTTCATTGCTACGGCAAGCTCGCATTTGCTTGTTTACTTCTCTGTTTCTACTCTTGATTGGCATTATTAATTAGTTCACGTTCTATACCAACTGTGAATTCAGTTTGACGCTGCGGCTGCAGATCAGGATCAACCCGGTTATCGTCAGGATTATTTGAAGGAACTCTGAAATTAAGCGTTAATGCGTCGGGAAGAGCTTGAATAGCCGCAGGAGTTAAACTTGCAAGTGTAGCTCCTGTCGGAATTGTCGCAAATGTTCTCAGGAAGGTATCTCCGCCAAAAGAACCTCGCGGCAGTTCAAATTTGAATCTGTCATAGAATTGTCCGTAGCTGGCAAATAGTTTTGTTTTGCCGTCTCCGGTCAAGTCATAAGCAAACCCAAGTCGCGGAGCAATTTTATCTCCAAAACCGAACTCGATTGGAACACCGTCATCCGAGAAACTCGGAACATTTTCCCGCTCGAATCTAACACCTAAATTTAATGTTAAACGACGTAATATACTCCAACTGTCTTGGAAAAAGATCGCTTCACTCGTGCTTGAAGTTTCTCCGATTGTCCCAAAGGTGGTAAATGTAACCACACCCGAATTAGCATTCCCGCGACCGCGTTGTGATTCACCGAAGAAGAATCGGATAAGACCGCCGACGATTGACCGATTGACATTATTACTTACGTCATTTCTTTGATAACCGCCTTTGAAAATATGACGACCACCAAAGTTACTTAAAACGTAGGAAGCATCAACATCCAAGGTGTTTCTGATAGAAACGTCAAAGAGGGTATTGCGAACAATGGGTGTAATAGTTCCAAGTCGATTGCCGCCCGCACATCCGAAATTGGAGAAATTAGCAGTTAGAACAGCTTGGTTGCCAAGACAAGAAATCGCAGTTCCACCACCAACACCAAACGACCCATCTTTCTCATTTAAGAATCCGCGTCCACCGCGTACACTTAGAACAAGATTAGAAGTCGGCGTGTAAGTTCCGCTGTAAGTGAAATTCTGAGCACTAACTCTGCCGCCCCTAATACTCTGATCAACGGATGAACCGCCGTCACCAAATTCTACAAGACCACCTCTTACAGTCTGAGGACTATAAGAATATGTTCCGGTCAAACGAAGGTCATCACGAATTTGTCCGTCTAAACGTCCAAAATAATAATCGTTTCTTATGTCTAGTCGATTAAATTGCGTATCTCCATTTAAAAATATAGAATTTCTTTCCGTAGTTCTGAATTGCGGTGCTATACTTCCGAAAAACCAAAAACGATCTTTTATAATTGGACCACCTAGTCTTGCAGTCGGAAAGAAATTTACCCCCTCATCATCCGTTGGATTAAATTGAGTGCTTCCTGTTCCCGGTCTGACAAATTGAACCGCACCTGTATTTCCGAATAAAATTGGGCGAGTGCCTGAGTTAAGTTTGGATGTTTCAAATTGAACTCCGAACTGACCTCTAAATTCATTATCGCCGCCTTTACTCACGACGTTAATTACGCCGCCGGTAGCACCGCCGAACTCAGCACTAAAACCACTCGTTTTAACCTGAACTTCATCTACGGCATCATTAGCGATATTTTGAACACCGCGAAGTTGTCCTGTTCGGAAGTTTGTAACTTCTAAACCGTCAACAATAAAGGTGTTTTCAGCCCCACTTGATCCGTCAATTTGGAATCCGGCACCTAAAGGTTCTTCACGAACTGCCGGAGCGATGCGAATCAAACCCGAAAAGTTAATATTTGCTTTAGGGGTAAGTTCGGCTTCTCTTTCCGTAATACTTGTTTGAATTTTGTTACCTTCTATATCAATTGGAAGTTCGCTGTCGCCGGTTACGGTAACAACTGCTTGCGAACCAGCTACATTTAGTGCTAATTCAACAAAAGTTGCTCGTCCGAGAGTCACTTGAACTTCATTAATTTTGTTGTCAAAGCCACTTGCTGCAACAGTTACGTTATATCGCCCCGGAGGAACTTGCAAAACTGTAAATTCTCCGTTGTCATTTGCCGTAACACTTCGTTGAAATCCTCTGGTAATACCCTTGACTTCAACCGATGCTCCGGGAACTAACGCTCCGGCTTGGTCTCTAACTGTTCCTTGAATATCACCTGTTGTTTCCTGTGCAAAAGCCATTGAGCTTAAGCAAAAAATAACAGCTAACATGAAAGAAAAGATTTTGAAATTTTTTCTCATTTCATAACTCCTTGTTTATATAATTAATTATTTAAAAAACATACCTTTAAAGTAAGGTATGTAACGATTGCAAAAATATAAATGCAATTATAAAGCCAAACCTCAGAACTGTTTGCAAATACTTAATAAAGTTCCTATAATCAACATTTACACTTATTATTGGATATATATATTTATCCGATTTATTTTAAAATATTCAATTATCAGTAGAATTTCCAATATTTTGGATATTATTCGATGTTGAATAATTAAGAGTTACGCGTTTGATCAAAAGATCAATAGTTTAGGGGCGTTTTTGATAAATGTAAATTGTCGTAAATTATTTGTTTTTAATAAATATTCGCTTAACAATAATTTCAACTGCGAAACTTCTAAATTAGATAAAGTTTTTCAGTAATTTGTTAAGGAAATTGTTAGTATGTCTGAAAGAATTTACCGAGACTCGGTTCATAATATAATCCGCCTCAAAACTGATAATGATGAGGGAAAACTGCTTGTTCGACTTATAGATACGGCAGAATTTCAGCGTCTGCGACGGATACGGCAGCTTGGGCTGGCTCATTTTGCTTATCAGGGGGCGGAGCATTCGCGGTTTACGCATTCTTTGGGCGTTTTGCATTTGGCGACACGGATTTTGGCTAAACTTCAACTTTCATATCAACTGGATAAAGATGACGTAACCGCCGTCCGCATTGCCGCCCTTTTGCACGACATTGGACACGGGGCTTTTTCGCACGTTTTGGAAACTATCCAAAATTTTCATCACGAAGCATTTACGATTGAAGCGGTTTTGAGTGAAGAAACCGAAGTTGGAAAAATTATCAGGGAATATTCAATTGAAATGCCCGAAAAAGTTGCGGCAATTATTCGCGGTGATTTTCGTCCCGTTGCTTTGGCTCAACTTGTTTCTTCGCAGTTGGATGCTGATCGAATGGATTATCTTTTGCGGGATTCTTTAATGACGGGGGCGAAATACGGGATTTATGATCTTGAGTGGATTATTAAATCAATCGAGATTGATGAGGAAAACGACCGTTTGTATGTTTCGGCACGCGGGATTTATGCCGTTGAAGATTATTTGCAGGCTCGTTATTATATGTTCCGGCAGGTTTATTTTCACCGTACCTTGCGTTCTGCCGAAGTTATTTTGCGTGCAATTTTAAGGCGTGCTTTGGAACTTTTTCAGGAAAATCAATTTGTCTGGTTTGCTGAAGGAACGGCGTTTGAAAAATTCTTGAGCGGAAAGAAAATAAATCTTTCCGAACATCTGCAAATTGACGACGCGGATATAATGTTTCACATCAAACAGTGGCAGGATTCCGCCGACAAAATTCTTTCCGACCTTTCAAAAAGATTTTTGAACCGTCATTTATTTAAAGTTTTTGATTTGGATATGCCCGCAGACGAACGCGAAAACTTTTTGACAGAGGCAAAGAAAATCGTCGAAAAAGCAGATTTCGATCCCGATTATTATTTCATCGAAGATAAAGCAGGCGATGTTCCATATTATTTTTATACAAACGAGGTTGAGCCGAAAAATCTGATCTTTGTCGAAGAAGGTTTTTCGCGATCAAAAATCAAAGAGATTTCAGAAGTAAGTGCAGCGGTTCGCGGACTTCAAAAAAGCTATAAAATTCACAGAGTTTGTTTTCCTCCCGAACTCAAAGAAGAAATTACAAAACTTTATCATCAGAAAATTTAGGCTTTAATAAATGAAAAACAAGCATTTTAAAATTTTCATCTTCAGACCTTTCATCTGTAAACTGGTTTTTCTGCTAACTGCTAATTATTTACTGCTTACTCTCCACATTCACGCTCAAAAAATTGCAATCTTAACTCCCGAAAAAACAGTTCAATCAAATGAAATTCGAGAAAAATTAACGGATACATTTTCTGATGAAGTAACGGTTTTAAATTTTGCACTAAGTGAAACCGTTTTACTTTCCAAAAAATTTGAAAATCCTTTTAATTTATCACTTGAAGAAGCAAGGAATCTGGGAACGGCAATCGGATGTGATTTTTTTATTTTGATAAAAACAGACGGTCTGCAAAGATTTTCGCTCGAAGAAAAATCTTATTTTGAGTCTTACGCAGCTTTCTATTTAGTCAGTTCGCGGACGGGGCGGCTTGTGTTCTGGCAACTTAAAACATTTAAAGGTGAAGATGAAAAACAAGCCGGATCAAAATTAATAAACTCGCTTAAAGAGATTTCCACAGAGATTTCCACAGGTATAAAAACTACGCAGAAAAATGAATTAGCCGAGCAGGATTCAAAAATCGAGCAACTACCCGACGAGAATTCTGCCGAAGCAAAAGATTTTCGCCCGCCTCTGCCCTACAAACGCATCAGACCTGAATATACAAAAACAGCTTATCTTTACGGCATTGCCGCAACTATTGATGTTATAGTTGATGTTGGTGAAAATGGGGAAATTCTCAGAACGGAAGTCGCTCGCTGGGCAGGTTTCGGCTTGGAAGAATCGGCTGTCAATACGATAAAAACTATGAATTGGCGACCTGCGATGCGAGATGGTGAATTTTTGCCGATGCGTATCTTATTAAGGTATAATTTTAAGAATATTAAAACGGAACAGTGAGTTCACCAAGATTTTATTGAATAAAAAAATTCGGTTATGTGTTTTCGGTTTTTGATCGTTAAAAATCAATTGGCAGCTTGTTAACAGTAAAATATCCAAAGCCATAGACCAAAATTAAAAATGAAATATCTGCGTGCATTTGTAAAAATGGTTGTGTTGTTTGCCTCAACCTTTGGACTTTACGGGATTTGGTTTGTCGGAGATTTTGTTATTCCGAATAAACAATACTGGCGGCAGATAATTTTCCGAATTTTTTCAAAATCATTTGTTAAAATTTCAGGAATGAAAATAGAAGTTATCGGCGAATACCCGAAAGCTCCGTTCTTTCTGGTTTCCAATCATCTGAGTTATACGGACATTCCTGCACTGCGGGCGGTTATCGAAAGCGTTTTCGTTGCCAAAGCCGATATTGAAAGTTGGGCTGTCGCGGGAAGAATTTTCCGTGATATGGGAACGATTTTTATCAATCGTGAGAACCGCAGGGACATTCCGCGTGCGGGTGCGGAAATTCTCGAAAAATTAGATAAAGGCGAAGGCATTGTAGTTTTTCCCGAAGGCACAAGCACCAAAGGCGAAAAAGTTCTGCCGTTTAACTCATCATTTTTTGAATTTGCCGCCCGAGCCGATTTGCCTATTCATTATGCTTCGATCACTTATCGAATCGAAGACAGCGAAGAAAAGGCGAGCAACATTATTTGCTGGTGGGAGGATATAAGTTTTTTAGAACATATCTGGCGGCTTTTCCAACTTAAAGAATTCAAAGCAATCATAAATTTCGGTTGTGAATCGGTCATAAAACCTGATCGAAAAGAATTGGCAAAAGAACTCTGGAGTCGGGTTAACGAAAAATTCATTCCCGTTCTGTAAAATTTTGCAGATTCCAAACGTTTTTCCAAAAAATAAGCTATATTTGCAAGCAATATGAATGTTGAATTAAACGAAGTCGAATGCCGGGTTCTCGGTTGTTTGATCGAAAAAGAAAACACTACACCCGACTATTATCCTTTAACGCTCAACGCTTTAACGAATGCCTGTAACCAAAAATCAAACCGTGAGCCGGTCGTGGATTATTCGGAGGAATGGGTTGAACAGGCATTAGATAGTCTGCGGGAGAAAAATCTCGTCTATGTTCTATACGGATCGGGAAGCCGCACGGCGAAATATAAACATCTTGCCCTGAAATATTTTGAACTCAAACTCCCCGAAATTGCGGTTTTATGCGTGTTGCTCGTGCGTGGCTCGCAAACTCTCGGCGAATTTAATCAGCGAACTTCAAGAATTTACGAGTTCTCAGGTTTAGATGAAATCAATCAAACGGTGGAAGGCTTAATCCGCCGCGAAACTCCATTAATTGTAAAGTTACCGAAACAACCCGGACAAAAAGAAGTCCGCTACGCACATCTTTTATCGGGCGAAATTAATTTGGAAAATATCGTTTCAACCGCACCAACTTCAAATTTTCAAGCAAAAAATGAAAGAGTCGAAAAACTTGAGGAAAAGGTTGAAAGTTTAGAAAGTGAATTAAATGAATTTCGGGAAGAGTTTAAAGAATTTAAGAAGCAATTCGAGTAAATAATTTATCTTGCCAATTTCTCAAACGCCTCATCCGTAAACTTAAAATGCCGTTCGTCTTCATCCATAATCACACCGTATTTTTTATAAAAACCTATTGCCGGTTCGTTCCATTTCAAAACCTGAAAATCCATTCGCACCGCTCCAAATTCCTTACCGATTCGGGCTATTTCTCTGAGCATCCCTTCGCCAATACCATATTTTCGATATTCGCTTGTGATAAAAATATCTTCTAAGTAAACGCTTTTTTGTCCACGAAAACTCGAAAATGTCGGATAGAAAAACGCATAAGCAATCGGCGTTTCGCCAGCAAAAGCCAGCAAACTTCTAACGAAAGCGTCTTTGCTGAACATAACTTCCTGCAAAGCATTTTCGCTTACTTCGAGATATTCGAGCAAGTTTGAATGTTCAGCAAATTCTCGCATAAGTTCGAGAATTGCCGGAATGTCCTGTAAAGTTGTTGTCTTAATGGAAAGATTTTTCATCGCTTAAAATCCTGCAAAATATTTAAGCAATAATATCAGAAAAGACTCGGTTGGATATTATCTTGTTTTGGCTTTTTGGTAGATTTTGCTTTGCGGTCTTTGATTTTAGTTTTCCTTAGATGGATTCTAAACCATATTCGGGTTCATTATCGCTGTAAGCACGAGCCAGACTTTTTTTCGCAGACAAAATCCAATCCTCCGAATCAGAATTTTTTTCAGAAATAACCGTAACGACAATTTTCATATTCGGCGTTAGATCAAACGGTTCATCCAAGACAATTTTTTCACCGTTAAAATGTGCGGGTAAAGTTTTTGTTGTCATAATTCATAACTCCTTTTGACAAATTATACTACAAATTCCAAGTTACTTGGATTTCAAACTCATAATTGTTTTGTCTTAGCCAAGGTTTTCAAATTAAATAAAGAATTCATAAGTTGAAAGCCCAAAAAACTCCTGCAATTTTTTTGCTGTTTTCAAAGTTATCGGTCTTTTTCCATTTAGAATTTCTGAAACAACGCCTTCCGAACCGAAGACTGGAACCAAGTCTTTTTGCTTCATTCCGCGATCTTCCATAAGCATTTTTAAAACTTCATTTGGCGGGGCATTGGAAATTGGATAAGCCTTTTCTTCAAAGTCTTCAATCAACAAAGTAAGAAGATCAAATAATTTATCTTCTTCCGGCGTAAAGTTTTCCGAACCTTTGTTGAAAAGTTTTTCGACAATTTTTAAACAGCGTTCATTTTCTTCTTCCGTTTCAATTTTTTTCGGCAAAACGTCTAATAAAAGTTCACCATATTTAACATTGTTAATTTGCATTTTCTTAACACTCCGCTTTCCATTTGCCCTTATCATATTCTTTATGATTCAAAACAAACTTCGTGAATATCTTTTGCTTTAAGAATTCAATCTTTACAACAAGTCTGTATTTATTCCCACCGATATTAAAAACTGTGCAACGACCGACCAAATCAGCGTGTGGGAAACTTTCCTTAACTTCTGTCAAGTTTTGCCAAGTTGCTTTGTTCGCTAATTGAAACCAACTTATTAACGGCACTTCTGCGTCTTTATTTTCCTGCCAAAATTCCCGCAACAATTTTCTGCTGATTATGTGCATTGTATTCTCATAAAAAATCTTCTCAAAAAAGCGAATTTGTGTCAATGAAAATTCGCTTTTTTGAGAAGATTTTAAGATTGTTGAATTTATTTGATTATCTATTCATTCCATGCAACTTGGCTTTTTAGACGCATAACGGTTTTGTCTTTGCCGAGTTGTTCGATGGTGGAAACCATTGATGGACCGACGGCTTGTCCTGTTAGAAGGACTCTTGCACCGTTTAGGATTACGCCGACTTTTGTTCCTTTTTCTTCGCAGAATTCTTTTACCGTCGCAAAGATATTGTCGTGTGAGAAATCTTCCAATGCTTCAAACTTTTCGGCTAATTCGGGAAGCCATTCACGCAGATCGGGATGTTTTTTGAGATTTTTTTCGATGGCGGTTTTGTCATAATCAAAATCCTCGCTGAAAAATGCACGTCCTTGTCCTGAAAAGTCTTTGAGAGTATAGAATCTTTCGCGGATGAGATCAACGGTTGATTCAAACCATTGTTTGTCATCGTCATCGTATTCTTCACGCCAGAGTTTTTCATTTCGCAATTCTTCGCGGACAAGCGGAATTAGTTCGTCGAGTTTCATTGTGCGGATGTATTCGGCGTTCATCCAGATCGCTTTGTCGTCCGTCCATCGTCTTTCATTGTTTGCGTCGAAATTAAATGTCGCATTGGATTGATGAATTCTGTCGAGCGAGAATTTTTCTATGAGTTCTTCCAAACCGTAAATTTCCTGTTCTTCACCCGCCGACCAACCGAGAAGTGCGAGAAAGTTGCGAAACGCATCGGCGATAAAACCTGCGTCGCGGTAAGTCGTCATTGAAACGATCTCTCCGTGAATTCGTTTGGAAAGTTTTTTTCCGCCCGGAGCAAGAATTAACGGGAGGTGTGCGAATGTCGGTTTTTCTTCACCCAATGCTTCGTAAATTAAAATTTGTTTGTGCGTGTTCGTTAAATGATCCTGTCCGCGTATGACGTGCGTGATGTCCATTTCGATGTCGTCGCAAACGACCGCTAAATTATAGAGAGGATGTCCGTCGGAACGCAGTAAAACCAAGTCTTCGATGTCGGCGTAATCTCTTTCCTGTTCACCGTAAACCGCATCTTTAAACGAAGTTTTGCCCGTTTCGGCAACTTTCAGGCGAATCGCAAAAGGTTCGCCCGCTTCAGCTTTTGCGTCGGATTCTTCTTTCGATAGATCACGATATTCGTTGTCCCGCATATCTTTATCGCCGCCTTCTTTACGTGCTTTGCCGGCAATATCCTGTTTAATATTTTTATCCGAACGGTCTTCCTTCGGCGTAAAATCCCGATATGCTTTACCCTCTTCGAGTAATTTCAACGCAGTCGCACGATGTTTATCGGCGTTGTCCGATTGAAAAACGATTTCTTCATCGGGAGCAAAACCGAGCCATTTCAAGCCATCGAGAATTGAAGCCAGCGATTCTTCGGTCGAACGCTGTTGATCCGTATCTTCAACGCGAATCAAAAACTTTCCGCCCGTGTGTTTGGCAAATAGATAATTAAAAAGTGCGGTTCGGGCGGAACCGATGTGTAAATAGCCGGTCGGGCTTGGAGCAAAACGAACTCTTGTGGTCATAATTTTTAATTCCAGTCTTTTTTCAATAATAATTCTTCAATACGATAAATATGTAGATAATCGTGGAGAGATAAATGGCGGAACATTATAAAAATCGAATAATGCGAATATTCTTCGTGATTCGCAGTTCGCTGCCAATCTTCGGGAGCGAGATTTTTTAATTTTTCAATCAGATTTTTTCGATCTTTTGCAAATTTTTCCAAAGCGTCATCTAAATCAACTTTAAGCAAAGCGTCGGGAGCATCGTGTTTGTCGGGAAAATACGGCTTGATAGTTGGATTTTCATTGTTGAGCATTAAATCCAGTCGCTCAAAAAACATCGGATGAACTTCCGCCAGATGACAGGCGTGTTCGTGAGCCGACCATTTTTCGGGTTGCGGACGGCGTTTAAGATTTTCGACGGGAATTTCTCCAACAACCGACGGGAGAATTTCCAAAGCATTTTCCAAACTCGAAATAACCGCATTAATTTTTTTCATAATATTTAATAAAAAGACTTTCCAACTTTATTTTGGAAAGTCTGCAAAAGCAATTTAAATTTTGTTTTAATTTCTAAAAGCTGAATTCCAACTCTTTTGTCCGTTCTTCTTTCAAAATTCTTTGATTAAGTTTTTCCAAATCTTCGCCGTGATAAAATTGTTCACCGCAAATTTTGCAAACTTCTGCGGGAAAATTTTTTATTTTATAAACTTTGCCGCGAAAGGGATAATTAAAATCTACGTTTTGCCATTCGGTTTGACGATTACATAAACCGCATTTTGTTATTTCTTCATTCATTTTAATCAACGATATAATTCGCAATAATCAATAATTTCTTGTCCGTCCTAAATCTTATCACAACTTCCAACTGCCAACCATCTAAAGTTTCACCCGAAACGGTATATTTTGTTCCGTTAAAATCAACCTCTTTTTTTCTGATTTTGCCGACACGCAAACAGTTTAAAACATCGTCAACTCCAAAAGGTTTTATCTCGTCGTTAATCATCTCATCTATTGCGTGTGATGAAATGACATATTTATTTTGCAGAACTTTTTGTCTGATTCTTTGCAGTAATGTAGCCATCTAAAAATAAGAAAAGCTATCAAAAAAAATATTTGATAGCCAAAAACAATCGTAAATCGTAAATAAAAATGGCGGAGATGACAGGATTCGAACCTGTGAAGGGCTGTTACGCCCTTAACGATTTAGCAAACCGCCGCTTTCAGCCACTCAGCCACATCTCCCAATGCAGTTTTTTCTGCTCAAAATATGCAAGAATTATTCTAGCTTGTCGGCAAACTTTGTCAAGTATGAACGCATCAAATACTTCATTAAATGCTATAATTGTGCTTGACACAATTTGATAAACAAAAGAAAATAAGCCATTGTGCGAAATTTTCAGCACTTTTACGCTTGAGAAGTTTCTTTTATAAACTGCAAAATAGGTTCTCCCCAAGACTTGTTCACAGGAGGATGTCATTTTTAAAATGGTTTCAAAATCCCGAAAAAATATTTTAACGCTTTCGATAACTTTGCTGACCGCTTTATTCACAGCGTCATTTATTTTAGTTAACGAAATACACGCCGAAGTTGTTGTTGAAAATGAAGCGGCGAAGTTGGGTGTTATAAAAGGCGTGGTGCGTGATAATTCGGGCGAGCCGATTTCAAACGCGACGGTTGCTATTTTCCGAATCGGGACATCGAAACTTCTTAAACAGGTTACTGCGACAAAAAGCGGCAGATTTTTTGCCAAAATTATTCCCGGAACATATAAGATTCTTGCTGTTGCTCAAGGTTTCAATCCCGTTATATTGCAAAAAGTAGAAATAGGAACTTCTGCTGACTTGATTTACGGTTTTAATTTAGAGCGTGCGGGAAGCGGCAACACTTTGCCCGAAAAACGTGCTGACAGAAATAGTGCGAAATGGATGGTCAGAACTGCACGGCGTTCTATATATCAGGCAATTGAAAGCGATGAGCAGATTATTACTGCTGAAACCCAAGTTGACGAAAACGACATTAACGGTGATGAAAAAGAAGAAATCACCCGCAAAGGACAAACAGCAGTTGAAACTTTTGTTGCGAGCAATAAGAACGGAAATTTTGCAGGCGTAAATTTTGCAACGCTTCGACCCATCGGCGAAAAATCGGAACTAGTTTTTGCAGGACAGATGGGAACTACTAAATCCGCACCGCAACGGTTTGAAACAACCTTTAGTTTTCGACCAAATGAGAATCATAATGTCAGTATAAAAGGTGCAGTTGCAAAACTCGGAGAAGTTAATCTTACAGAACAAGCGGAAACTCTCGGACAAGTTTCTTTTCAGGCGATTGATCAATGGAAAGTTCGTGAAGGCGTAATTGTCGTCTTTGGACTGGATTATTCGCGTTTTATCGGGGCGGGAAATGATTCTTCGATCAGTCCGCGACTTGGATTTCAATACGATGTAAATTCAAAAACCCGTTTTCGATCAGCTTTTACGACTCAGACCGAAGATAGAACCTGGCAGAAAGTGATTGACCTCGAAGGCACACAGGTGCTTTTCCGTGAGCCTGTTGCGGTTGAGGATATTGCAATTGAAGACGGCAAACCGCAGATGAACAAAAGCACACGGTTTGAATTCGGCATTGAACGTATTTTGGATAATCGTTCGACGATTGAAGCCAATATGTTCTTTGACGCTACAGCAGGACGCGGCGTAGGGCTTGTAAATCTTCCGTTTGATACATTCAGTTCGGATGGATTTGACGGCTTAACTGCAAACCAGCAAGGCAAAGCACAAGGCGTAAGAGTCGTTTATAATCGTCGTTTGAGTTCAACTTTCAGCACTGCGGCGGGTTACTCTTTCGGCAATGGTCAAAAAATTTCTGACGAAGCGATCAGCAATCCTTCAAAAGTATTTGAAAACGATGTTTTCCAGACATTTTATGCACAATTAAACGGTGATTTTAAGACCGGAACAAGTGTGCGGACGATTTTCCGTTTTTCACCGCAAGCGACGGTTTTTGCAATTGATCCGTTTCAGGGAAGACTCGCAATTTATGATCCGGGTTTGAGTATAATGATAACTCAGGATTTGCCGAATTGGGGGCTGCCGATTGATGCCGAAGCAGTAGTTGATGCAAGAAATGTTTTCGATTATCAAAACAGCGTTAGCAATGAGGAAGGCACTTTGCATATGTCTTCTCAAAGACGAATGTTTCGCGGTGGAATTTTGGTCAGATTCTAATTTTTGAAAATTTAGTGTACTAAATAACCGCAGATAAACGCGGATATTCGCAGATATTTGAATGAACTTATCTCGCGTTTATCTACTATTATCTGTGGTTATTTTTTTTCCAAAATCTTGGATTTAATTAAAAAATCTGGATAAATGTCGGGGCAATTAGTTCTTTATATAATTGAACAGGCTGTATTTGTTGATGTTTTAGCCTGATGAGCGGTTAGATTCCAGTTGGAACGAGTATTGCGTAAACTATTCAGCGGTGAAGTATGTTTTTTAGAAAATGAAAGGAAAAGTGCTGACAAGTTGGAGTTTGATTTGGCTGCTGGCAACGGTTTTACTGATTGCCGGCGGTGCTTTAAACCTTTCTCAAAGAGCATACAAAGATTTGCCACCGACCGATGGAGTTGTCTGGACTCAAACCGCTGACGGAATCTATGCCGAAAAGGTTAAACCCGGTTTTGCCGCCGCACGTGCGGGAATTTCCGTCGGAGATAATCTTCTGGGAATCGGTTTTGATGGCGAGAAAGTTCAGGAAGTTACTTCACGTGGAGATGTTCCGCTATATCTGGAAACCGTCGGAGTCGGCGGTAAACTCACATACTTTTACCAAAGACCATCCTATTCATTTACAAACAACTATTATTACGCCGACCTCAGAAATATAGACACTGATCCGCGTTGGACACCGACGATAATTTTACTCGGTTTTGTTGGAATAATCTGGCTTGTTGTTGGAGTTTTTATTTTATTCAAACAGGGAAGCCGCTCGCCTTTCGTTCTGCATTTTGCAACTCTGTGTTTGTTTGCATTCGTATTTCACATTTATAAATCGCTTGGTTTGGGCGAAGATTTTGATTTAGCTGTCGAACTGCTCGACAATTTTGCGTTTGCCTTTTTCGTTCCGCTTTTTCTGCATTTTTGCTTACGTTATCCCGTCCGTAGCCAGGTTTTTGATGAACCGCGTTGGAAAACTTATGCACTTTATGTTCCCGCAGTTCTGATTTCACTTTGTTATTTGGTGATGTCTTTGGCTTATAATGTTATCCCAAGCCAAGCGTTTACCGATGCGTTTTACGGTTTCATACTCCGCAATGATCTCTTTACAACACTCAATTTTGTAAATTATTATCATTTTGTTACAGGTGTTGCACTCGGTGCAGGCGTGCTTTTATGGCGTTTTGTGAAAAATAAGAAACCCCTCGTTCGACAGCGGTTAAAATGGGCAATGTGGGGAACGATTGTCGCTATTCTTCCCGTCATTGCTTATCAGATCGCCAAACGATTTTTTTATTTGCCCGAAGACAGTCTGACAGCATCGCTGACAATTTTGCCTCTCGCCTTGATTCCGCTTAGTTTCGGACATTCGGTTGTGCGTTATCGCCTGATGGATGTTGATGTCGTTGTCCGCCGTGCGTTTGTTTATGCTTTGACAACGGTTGCAATCGCAATGATGGTCGGAGCAGTTGCGTTAGGTTTAGTTTTTCTCGCCATCGGCAATAATCTGACAAATACCGAAATCGCTCTACGCGGAATAATCGCGGTCGTTGCAATGGGTGCGATAATTCTTTTATCCGAACCGCTCAAAAACTTTTTACAGGAAAGAACCGACAGATATTTCTACGGCGAAAAATACGATATGCGTCGAAGTTTGCTGGATTTCGGCAAAACTCTTTCGGCAACAACGGCACTCGAACCGCTTTTAAATGATTTGACGGGACGCTTACAGCAAGTTCTTGATGTCGAAAAAGTTGCAGTATTTATTGAATCAGAAAAATCTCTCGAACATTATAAGATCGCAAAATCCGTTGGATTGAATGATGATTATGAAATTCCAAAAGATTTTCGTAATATGATTCGCCAAAAATCCGCTCAAACAGGAGTTGTCAGAGCCGATGAATTTGCCATATTTGAAATGGAAAATACCGAAGCCGAAACTGATAATAATGAACTTATAAATGGCAATGGCAAAGGAAATTTGATCGTTCGACAGGAACTCCATTATTTTGTTCCGTGCGTAATTCGCGGAAGAATGGTAGCAGTTATCGGTTTAGGACGGACGAAAGACGGCTCGCTCCTTTCTTCGGAAGACATAGGGATTCTGCAAACGGTTTCCGGCTATGTTGCTGTTGCTATCGAAAATAGTTTGCTTTATCAGGAACAGGAAAAACGTGCCGAAGAACTTTCTCTGCTCAAAGAATTTAACGAATCTATCGTCGAATCGGTCAATGTCGGCTTGATCGCGGTTGATGAAAATGGATGTATTACACGATGCAATTCAGCTTTTGAAGACATTCTTGGATTCAGCCGTGAAGAAACTGTCGGCAGAGATTTTAAGGAAATTTTTGATGAGAATTTTGCAGGCAAATTAGAAAATATTTTAGGCAAATCGAGTTGGCATCTGACCGAAATTCGCAACGCTTATAAAATTCAAACAACAAATGTTGTGGGCGAACCGCTGATCTTGAACGTCGCCATCGCTCCGCTTCGGACGAGTTCAAATAAGCGTGAAGGTGCAATCGTTGTGATCGAAAACGTAACCGATCGTGTTAAACTCGAAGAATCCTTACAGCAAAATGAAAAACTTTCCAGTATCGGTTTGCTTGCGGCAGGTGTCGCACACGAAGTAAACACGCCGCTCACGGGAGTTTCCAGTTATACACAGATGCTTCTCGAAATGATTCCCGAAACCGATCCGAAACACGCACTTCTGCAAAAGGTCGCCAAACAAACCGAGCGTGCCTCAAATATTGCCGGAAATTTACTCAATTTTTCACGCACGGGAAGTGCCGCCGATTTTACAGAAGTTGATGTAAACAGATTACTTGAAGATACACTTCAGCTTCTCGAACCGCAGATACGCAAGTCAAATATCAAAATTATCAAAAACTATGCGGAAATTTCGCCAAAGATCCACGGCAATGCAGGGAAACTCCAACAGGTTTTCACCAACTTGATAATTAATGCAACAGATGCGATCTTCGACATTGGCGAAATAACTTTGACAACTACATATCATAATGAAAACGAAGTAACCATCAAAGTTTCCGACAATGGAATTGGTATCGAAACCGAGAATCTAACGAAAATTTTCGATCCGTTTTTTACAACCAAAGAAGTCGGCAGCGGAACAGGTTTAGGAATGGCGGTTTCTTACGGAATTATGCAGGAACATTCGGGAACAATCGAAGTCGAAAGCGAAGTCGGCGAAGGAACAACCTTCAAACTTACGCTCCCCGCCGCCCGAAAACCGGAACTCCAACTCCTCGCAGGTTAAAAAGGCAGAAACCCGACAGTTATGGAGGGTAAAATAATGCACAAATTTGCATCTTTCAATCACAAAATCCTTCCCGCAAATAATATAAAAATCAACGCAATTTCCTCGGCAGGTTTCTACGGCAAAGGTGTTTTTACAACGCTTGCAATTTATAATTCAAACCCTTTTTTGTGGGAAAAACATTGGCGTAGATTAAATAATAATGCAAAGAAAATCGGAATTGATTTATCGGCATTTGAAGAGCAAAAAGTTTTTAAGTCGCTCGCAGAAATCATCGAAAAAAACCAAATTGAAAACGGCAGATGCCGCATCACAATTTTTGATGAATCTTCAAACAAAATCTGGCAGACTTCAAATAAAAATAAAATAAGCCTTTTAATTCAAACGGCAGATTTTCGAGAAAACAAAAAGGATTTATCCGTATATGTTTCGCCATATTCAGTAAATACACACTCTCCACTTGTAGGAATAAAATCCTGTAACTATCTCGAAAATACCTTAGCTTTAGAAGATGCTCGAAAATATGGATTAGATGAAATGATTCGTTATAACGAGAATAACGATGTCGTATCTTTTTGTATGGCAAATATTTTTTGGCTTGAATATGATGATCAAAGACTGCATACACCAAGTTTGGAAACGGGATGTTTAGCCGGAACTACGCGAGAGTTGATTTTGGAAAATTTTGAAGTTTTAGAAGTCAAAAAAAATATCAATACATTATTTCGTGATGCAGAATCCATTTTTATGACATCTTCAGGAATTGGTATCGCACAAATATCAGATATTAATAAAAACAAAATAAATAAAAGGAATCACGAAATTACGGATTTAATCCAAAAGGAATTAAATAAAATTTAACCCTAAACTACCGTTCCGCCGCAACTCGAACCCGAACCTGCCGTGCAGCCGAAGCAATGTGAGTTTGTCATAATTTTGCGGTTAAAAAACGGGTCAGGCGAAAAATCTTGAATCGTCTGCCCGACTTTATCTGAAACAGGCATATCAAGCATCTGATTAAAATCACAATCAAACAAATTTCCGAGCCAATCAACGCTCAAAGTATTGCGGCACATCAGACCTTCGACGGTTGAAGGATTAAACGAGTTAACGAGCTTTTGCATATAACTTTTTTCATTGCGTGAACGGCGAAGCCAATCCAAATATCTCGCTATCGGCATATTTGTAATTGTGTATAAATTGTTAAAAACAATATCGTAACGCTGTTTTAGTTCACGTTTGAAATCGGCTTCGATGGCAATTTGTTCGGGCGGCAGAAATGCACCAACGGGATTATAAACTAGATTTAAGATCAAATCGCTTTCTTCAATTCCATAACCGACAGCATTTAATTTTTTCAATGCCTCAACCGATTTATCGAACACTCCTTCACCGCGTTGGGCATCGGTTTGCTGCTGCATAAAATACGGCAAACTGCACACGACTTCGCATTCATTTTCCGCAAAAAATTCGGGTAAATCATCAAATCCATCCTCAAACATCACGGTCAAATTATGTCTGACCATAATTTTCGCACCCGTTTTTCTTGCTTCAGTTACAAAATAACGAAAATCGGGAATTAATTCAGGAGCTCCGCCCGTAATGTCGAGCGTCGGAATTTTATATTTACGCAAAACATCCAGACAAGCATCAATAGTTTCGCGTTGCATGATTTCCGTCCGCGTTGGCGAAGCATCAACGTGGCAATGCTTGCACGCCTGATTGCAGAGTTTGCCGACATTTACCTGCAAAATTTCAACATTTGTCGTGCGTAAATCTAAATTATTTTGAACTAACTTTTCCTCAAACGAAATAGACGAATCGGGCAATGAGGATTTGCCGTCGCGTCTTGTGATTTGTATTTGTGCGGTTGTTGTCATAAATCTTTTTTAACTACGAGATATACGAAAAAGGAAATACGAAAACTTACGAAATTTAAGAAAGAAAAAAGCAAAAATTAAAACTCTTTTTTTCGTATTGTTTTGCATCTCTTTTTTCGTGCATTTCGTAGTTTATTTCTTACATCGAAATTTTATCGTGAGCGTTATGTGATTGAATACCGTGAATCAACGAAGCACCGCCGCGAATTGCAGAAGCTAAATGCATTGCTTCGGTCATTTGCTCCATATTCGAGCCGTTTTCCATCGAACTTTTTGTATAAGCGTCTATGCAATACGGGCATTGAATCGTTACGGCGACTGCCAAACCGATCAAGGCTTTTTCACGTTTCGATAATGCACCTTCTTCCTGACAGGCTTGATACCAAGCCATAAATTTCTCAAACAATTCGGGCGAATGTTTGCCGACTTCGCCGAATCTTTCCAAATCTTCTTCTTCGTAATAACTCATTTATTTTAAAATTTTCCTAAAATTGATTTGCCATCCAAAATGTTAAACCCGCAATTAACGCGGCACACGGCAAAGTTATCAGCCACGAGAGCAAAATGCTTGAAACGACTTTTACATTTGCTTGCTTTGTAACCAAACCGATGCCGAAAAGCGAACCGACTGAAACGTGCGTTGTTGAAACGGGGATTCCGAGTGTGCTTGCGAAAATTACTAAAAAACCCGTTCCGAGATTCGCTGAAAAAGCCTGTCCCGAATTCATCGCCGTAATATCATTACTCATTTTTTCAGCAACTTTTCGGGCATTCAGCAAACCGCCGATTGCCATTGCAATCCCGATCAAAACCCAACCAAAACTAAGGTTGATGGCTTCCGCTGCCAACAGCAAAGCTGCAATTTTCGGCGTGTCATTCAAACCCCTTGCAAAACAAACCGTTCCGCCACTCAAAAAATGTCCGTAATCAACCAGCTTTTGAAATGAAACACCGAGAAAATTTCCTTCGTATCTTTCAACGCAATTTGCCGTTTCATCAACTGCAACCGTCAGATTTTGCTCATTAGATTGAAAAGCCAGAGTATTTCCGCCAACAGTTATCGGCACAAATTCATTGCCGACACAAATACAGGTTTCTTTTGAAATTTTCGTTCTTTTTCTCAGAAAATGTGCGATGCCGTAAATAGCCGAAGCAAGTGCAACCGCCAAAAACGGACTTACGATAAGCGGTAACACAAAACTCGTCTGCAAAGCCGCAAAATTAACCTGACCGCCGACGGCGATCAAGCCTGCACCAACTATTGCTCCTATCAATCCGTGCGTTGTCGAAATCGGAAACCCCGTAAATGTTGCGATGATTACAGTTGCACTCGCTCCCATCGCAACGGCGAATAAAAACTGTTCCGAACCCGCCAAATCCGTCGGGACAATTCCTTTGCCCGAAAATTTGGATAACAAACCGCTTGCCAAAAAAAAATGAACAAACCGAACCCAAAAAAGTCGTAATCGTTGCCCAACCAAGTGTCGTTTTATAACTTGCGGTTTTGCTCCCGTAAATAGAAGCCACGCCCTTGAAATTGTCGTTTGAGCCGTTTGAATAGGCAAGAAATAAAACTGTTAAAAAAAGTAAAATTGACATAATTTAACAGCAATCACCATCAACATCGCAATTTTCGCCGACTTCCGTAACATTATATTCCAAACCTTTTGTTTCTCTCGGATGGCGTTTTGCGGTTCGTTTGCAATCAAATTCGGTTGCATTTTCGAGTAGAATATCTTCTATCGGTTCGACAGCAATGATTTGTGATGCGTAAGGTTCTTTTTGATAAATTTTAGAAGTCTTGTCGCAAACCGCCATTCGTTGACCACGTTCCAAAATATGTCCGTCGTCGTCAAATACTTTTTTCCACGGTCCTTTGTAAATCACGGCTTGATTGCGTTCTAAACATTCGCCTTGTTTGCCTTTGTAAGCGACGATTGTTACCGAGCGAAACTCGATTCCTTCAACAGTTTGCCAAGGTTTTTCGTCGCGTTTGACGATTTCCATTCCGTAAAATCCGGCTTTATCAAATGCTTCAATAAATTTATCTTCGCGGAACGCTCCCGAAATGCAGCCGCTCCATAATTCGGCATCGTCCTGTAAATGCTGCGGCACGTCTTCATCCGCCACGATGTCCGAAATTGCGACTCGTCCGCCGCGTTTTAAGACTCGAAACATTTCTGCAAACATCTGTTCCTTAAATTCAGGTTTAACTAAATTCAAAACGCAGTTCGATAAAATCACATCAACTGAATCATCCGCAACAAGCGGTTTTTCCGTCTTTGATTTCTGCACAAAAGATTCGTAATTCGCAAAATCTTCGGCGGAATTTATCGGATTTTCCTTTAAATATTTATCAACCAATTTCAAATCCAACTTTAAATCCTGAATTTTACCGTAACGAAATTCGACATTTCCGAAACCGATTTTCTTAGCTAATTCATCCCGATATTTATTGGCAAGTGCGAGCATTTCCGTATTCGTATCAACGCCGATGACCGAGCCTTTTTCGCCGACAATTTGCGAAGCGATGTAGCAGATTTTTCCGCCGCCCGAACCTAAATCCAACACCGTTTCGCCCTGTTTTACAAAAGCCGAAGGATCGCCGCAACCGTAATCGCGTTCGATAATTTCATCGGGCAAAATCTTCAAAAATTGCGGATCATATTCAACAGGACAACAAAGTGCAGGTTCAACGGCACTTGCCGCCGCACCGTAGCGTTCCTTAACTGCCGCTTCAATATCTAAATCGTATGGCATAATTGTATTTGTAATTTCTCCGTGTGATTTCTTATTATAAAATGTCTAAAAAGTTGTAAATTATTCCGTGATGAAAAAAGCAATTATCATAATGGCAAAAGTCCCCGAAGCGGGAAAAGTTAAAACCCGTCTGCAGCCTTTTTTAACGCCCGGGCAATCGGCGGATATTTCCATTGCTTTTCTGCAAGATGCTGAAAATAAAGCAAAAACAATCGAAAAAAACTTGATTGTCGCAGTTTCGCCATTTGAAAAAAGAAATAAATTAAATGAAATCTTACAACACCAGCCGGTTTTAATCGAACAAACAGGAAATAATCTGGGTGAAAAGATGCTTAACGCTTTTAAGTTCGCAATTGAAAACGGTTCGGATGCGATTGTAATGTTCGGCACCGACAGCCCGACTTTTCCCGCCGATTTTATTGAGCAGGCGTTTGAATTTTTGGAACTGGAAACTGATGTTGTCCTGGGAAAAACTGAAGATGGCGGATTTTATTTAATTGGTTTGCGAATTTTGGATGCACGAATTTTTGAAAATGTCGCGTGGAGTTCGACGGAAACTTTTGAAAAGGTTCGTCAAAATATTATGGATATAAATCTGCATTTACGCGAAGTGCCGGTTTGGTATGATGTTGATGAAAAGGAAGATTTAGAAAGATTGCGAAAAGAATTATCAAATAATAAAAATGCTCAAAGACGGGCGGCAAAAACTTTTGAATGGCTGCAAAAATGGCAAGAATTTTAGAAACAGAAAGATTGGTCTTACGGACTTGGGAGCGTGAAGATGTTGACACAATTTTTAAAATTTGCAGCAACGCCGATGTAATGCTGCACATCGGCGACGGCAATCGTTTTGAAAAGATCGAAGATGCGGAAAAGTTTTTGGATTGGACTTTCTCCAATCAAATAACTTATGGATTGTCCCGTTATGCAGTTATCGAAAAAGCAAGCGGAAAAATAGCGGGAAGTTGCGGTTTTGCATTGCTTAACAATGGAGAAATCGAACTCGGTTATCTTTTCGGCAAAGATTTTTGGGGCAAAGGTTTTGCAACCGAGGCGGCAAATGCTTGTGTTAAATATGGTTTCGACAAATTGGGTTTTACAAATTTGGTTGCATTAACCGATATTGACCACGCTGAAACGCATCGAGTTTTAGAGAAAATCGGTTTTACGCGACGCGGGATTGAAAAGATACATATTGACGACGATTTGGTTTTTGAAATTAAGAATCAATCCGAAACCGTTTGATAAAGTTTTTCCGTTTCCAGAATCATTTTTTCCAAACTATAATTTTCTCCCGCAAATTTCTGTGCGTTCTTTCCAAATAATTCGATTCTTTCCGAATCTTCTAAAACTTCGCAAACTGCTTTTGCCAATTCAACAGGATTTTCAATCGGAACTAATTTTCCCGAAAAGCCATCTTTTAATAACTCTTTTGCACCTGCTGTTTCGGTTGCAATAATTACATTTCCATTTGCCATTGCTTCCAGAATTGCGAGTCCGAAACTTTCCGAATGCGAAGGCGAAACAAATAAATCCAACGCCGACAAAAGCGGTGCGGTGTCTTCGAGCCAATCTAAAAAAGTGAATTTTTCTTCGAGTTCAAAAACTTTGACGAGTCGTTTTAATTTGCGGCGGAAATTCCGGTCAAAAGAATTATCTTTGCCGACCATTATAAAATGTGCGTCGGGGATTGTTTTTGCAATCTCATTTGCCGCTAAAACAAAATCTTCCTGCCCTTTTAATTTTTTCAGTTCGCCGACTGTGCCGATAAGTTTTGCACCAAAAGAAATATTGTGTAGAAAACGAAATTCTTTTCCTAATTCTTCACGATTCACATTTGCGAATTTTTCAATTTCGATGCCGTTCGGAATGCAGATAATTTTTTCTTTCGGGAAAGTTTTTTGCAAATTGGCTTCGACGGCAGTTGAAACGGCGATTATTTTGGAAACATTTTGAAGCGTAAACTTATGAACGGATTTCATCGGAAAAAGAACGTGGCGTGTGAGAATTAGTTTTGCTTTTGGATAAAAGCGAACCGCAAAACTCGCAATTGGATAATCTCTCGCAAGATGGGCGTGGATGATCTCAATTTTATTTTCACGCATAAAATTTGCCAAACTTTTCGCTGAAAAAATATCCAAGGAATTTCGCAAAGGAATATGAACAATATTCTCATTCGGCAGAAAATCCAATCTGTTTTGCCAATCATTTTCCTTGCGGAGTGCAATGAAAATTTCGTGTCCTTTTTCGCTCAAGCCTCGACACAGATCAACAAAATGCTTCTCACCGCCGCCGAAATTTTTGGCTGAACTGATTTGCAGAATTCGCATAACTTATACAAATTAAACCGCAAAGGACGCAAAGGATGCAAAGTTTAAAAAAGGAAAAGTTTTTGAGAGACAAAAAAAGGCACGCTTTCATCAAGAAAACGTGCCGTAAAAGGTTTTTCCACAAGTGGGAAAAACTAGAATTCAAATCTTACACCGAATTGCATTTGGAAAACTTGCGAACCTGCAAAGTTTGCAAATGTAATTATATTTCCATTTGAATCGCGGGTTTGTAAGAAGTTTGTATTGGTCGGTCCATTTAATCCGCAGGTTAAGTCGGATGTATTTGAACAAAAACGTGCTGTGCTTCCTGAAATATCAATGTTCGAGCGATTGAAAAGATTGAAAAATTCAGTCCAAACTTTCAACCGTCTGCGTTCATTGAATGCAAAGGATTTTTGAACGCGAAGATCAACTTCAAACTCGGAATTTCCTCTAAAAGCATTTCTTGTGAACGGAACTCCTTGAGCGGCAAACGGACGATCATTTCTTACGTTGTCGCCATTCAAATCGTTACCGATAACTGCATCAACAGGTCTTCCCGAGCGAAGTCTGATAGAACTTGAAAGCTCAAAATCATAAGGCAAGAAAACAACCGGACTTGCCGTAAAGCGATGTCGAACATCAAGTCTTGATGGTCCGTATTCGGGAATCAGATTAAATCCGTTATCATAATCCGCTCCGCCTGAACTTCTTTCATTATCGTCATCAGAATTACTATCCGAGAAAACATAATAAGCATTTATTTGTCCCCATTTACGCGAGTAGCGTGTGCGAAGGGTCAAAGCTCTGTATAAAGAACGGGCTGAAGATTCACGAAGTGTAATGTTTCCTAAATTAGCAATCGGACGGGTTTGACGAGCAATGGTTATTCTCGAAGCCGTCGGACAAGAACGGGCAACAACCGCACAAGTCGGAATACCTCTCGGTGTCGAAATCGCAAATATCGGACGACCCGATGCTCTTATTTGACTGATTGCATCTTGAAAAATTTGGCTGCCTTGAACTGCCGCAGTATTTGAAGCAATCAAAAGATTAGCATATTGATCGGCTGTGAACGGTGTAGGCAAATTTATGTCCCGGTTACGTTCCAGACGGCTTGTATTGATCTGTGCGTAATCTACGCCGATTGTAAAGCCTCGTGCTATTTCTCTTTCAGCTCCGAAACCAAATTGGAACGAGCGTGGGTTCTCAAAATCCTCCGCAACTGCCGTTACATTGGCATTTGTGAAAAATCCTAAAGTATTTGCTGCCGCTCCCGGCGAAGCAGCAAGAATCGCCTGATTAATTCTTAGTAAATCAGCCGGAGCGATAACTGGAAGATTGTCTAAGGGCGAACTATTCAGATTAGTTCCGAGAATTGCGAAGTGACGGAAGACAGTAGTTGGTCTGACTCCTGCTCCAACCAAATTCACATATTGTGGGTTATTAGCATCGAAAAGTGCTTGATTAAATTGACTCGGAATGTTGAACGGGAATTGAACCGTTAAGTTGCCCGGAGTTGTGCGGAAATTATTTACGGGATCGGCAAGTATTAAAAGCGGTGTGCGGGCATAATAAAGACCTGTGAAACCACGAATAACCGTTTTGTTATCGCCGAACGGATCGTAAGCAAATCCTGCTCTTGGACCAAACTGCCATTCGCTGTCGGGAATTTGAGTCGGATCAAAATTCTGTCCGCCGAAAAGCGGGAAAGAACCGTTTTGAACTGCATTAATTAAAGCAGTATTGCCAAGTTCCGGTTCAGGATTAAATTGTTTTTCAACACGCAGACCGTAGTTTATGGTTAATTTTGGATTAATACGCCAAGTGTCTTGTGCATAACCCGCCGCTTCATAAACTTTATAATTTGCTTGTAAATTACCGATTTGTAATCTGTAAGTTGCATTGGTGTTATCGAATCTTCCGAATCGGCTGTTTGTTCTACTGGTTGTATTAATAAGGGGAACATTTGAAAGAACGTCTAAGAATGATAGATCGTTATTATCAAAATAGTTAAAGTTTCCTGGTTGGTTAAATCCGAACAACTGATCTGCTAATAATCTACTGAATTCAAAACCCCCTTTAATCGTGTGGTTTCCGTAGATATATGTCAGAGCATCTGTGATCTGATAGCGTGTATCGAATTGAGTGGTCGGAAGAAAAGAACGAGTTCCGATGTCGCCGTAAGTATTTGCTACGAGCGGAATAAACGCATTAGCTAAACGCGGACGATCTTCGCGTGCAAACTGGAAGCGAAAATCATTGATCGTATTGGGGTTTAAATTGCTTATCAATTGACTGACAACCGCAATGTTGCGGTTTTGTTCAGTTCCGTTTGTAAGCAATGATTTATTAATTGTCGGGTCAACCGTAGTTTCTCCCGTTGTAACTGCATTTAATGCGTTATTGCGGCTGTAATTAAATCGGATATTAAAACGATTATCGTCGTTTATATTCCAATCAATTTTACCCACGCCGGAATAAGCATCGTTGGTTTGTGTAAAAGGAACTTCAAATCCTTTGAAAAGATTAAAGACCGCTAATTGCCCGGCTGTTAATGTGCCTGGATCAACATCAAGCGAATTTCTGAACAAAATCTGTCGCGGAGCCCTGAATCTCTGTTGTTCATAAGCACCGAAATAGAAGAGTTTATCTTTAACAATCGGACCACCGATAGAACCGCCGAACTGTTGTTGAGTCGGTGCAAGTGTTGAATCAATTCCCTGTGGAAGTATATCAACCAAAGCTTTAGCATAATCGTGTCCACGAGCCAATTGGTTAGGGCGAATCAGATAAAACACTGAACCGTTTACATCGTTTCCGCCTGATTTTGTAACAACATTTATTACGCCGCCGCTTGAGCGTCCGTATTCTGCTCCGTAACCGGAAGCAACGACCTGAAATTCACGAATTGCTTCCTGCGGAAGTGTAAACGCGGAGTTTGAACGCTCGCCGCCGCGGATTCCGCCGAAAAACGGTTGGTTATAATCTACGCCGTCAACATTGACGTTTGTGTTGATTCCGCGTTGTCCGCTTAAAGAAATCTGTCCGCGTTGAGGGTCAATTTGGGCGGTTGGTGTCAGAATCGCAAAATCCTGAAAACGTCTGCCGTTGATCGGCAGGTTTGAAATTTCGGTTTGATCTAAGACTGCATCGGGTTTAATTTCCGTTGTCTGAACGCCTTCCGCCGAAATTTCTACAACTGCCGAAACATCTCCGACACCGAGCGTGAAATTAGCCGATGTCGTTCGTCCGACCTGAACCTCAACGTCGAGACTTTTCTCGGTAAAGCTACCCGCACTCGCCGTTACGGTGAAACGTCCCGGTTGAAGTAGAGTAAATGTATAGATTCCGTCTTCGCTGGCAACCGTTGTTTTCTCAACGCCAGTGCCTTTGTTGACATATCTAACCGTTGCATTCGGAATTACAGCATCGTTAGCATCTTTGACAACGCCTGTAATCGAACCCGTCGCTTGTGCAAAAATCTGACTGATTCCTGCAAACAAAAACAAAACGGTTAAAATCAAAAATTTTGTTGAAAATTTATTAATCATTTGTTTATTTATACCTCATTTTTAAATATTTATATCTGATTTGAAAATTCTTTAACGTGCCAAACGGCAAAATTATTCTGAAATTTGGATTTTACTTTGAATTTTTGGATTTTTTTAATTCCCCAAAATAAATAACCAAAAAAAATCCGAATTATAATTATTATTCTAAAACAGTTAAATGTTGATAAAAAACACATTAAGAAATTTAGAATATCTTCGGAACCGCCGATTTATTTTTTTAAGAATTTATTAAAGCCTAATTCGCTTTCGCTTAGGCAATTTAAGTTCCTCAAAAATGCATTCGAAAGTAAATAAATATTATTACAAACGGACATTAAAACAATGTTAATAACCTTTGGTGCTAGTAAATTAAAGTGAGAATTCTGCAATCGAAAGATGCAGAATTCCATCTTTGTCATATTGTAATCCATACCAACTCGCCAGCACATTAAACATCGTCATCGTGTAGCCGA
>JALZKH010000037.1 GCA_030859345.1 Acidobacteriota bacterium
CAAAAGTTTTTCGTTCAACGCCGCAATATCGTTTAAAATTAGCGGCGGACAATTTATCAAGTTTTTCGTAGAGCATATTATTGATAGCTCTACCATTATTTACGTTACTTTTGCAAGAGTTCTAATATGAAAAACGGCAACAAAGCACTTCAACTTTCATTATTGAATGAAGTCATTTAAAGTCGCACACAGGGTAGTTAATTATTGTAGTTATTTTAACTTTCATTTTATGTGGAAGTTTATATGCTCAAACAAAAGTTTTTTCTGAAGCAAAAGGCTTACAACCAACTAATGTTAACATTTATGATTATGAAAAATGGAATTTCTCAATCGGCGAAAACAAATATGAGATAGACAAAAGTGGATTAGGGAAAAGAACAAATAGCAAAAATCGTATTACGAGTTTCCGTATTTCCCTTGAGGGAGCAGAATTTCTTGATAGAGTAATTTACTTTTCCGAATATAAAAACGACCTGTTATTAATTAGTGAACTGGATTTCATCTGTGGCGGAGCAAGTTTTATTACCCGATTAGATGGAAAAACTTTGAAAACAAAGTGGAGAAAACATATTCCTTCTTTTAATATTGCCAAAGGTTTAATCGAGGAAAATTTTGCTTATTTAGCTGCGATCGGTTTTGCCGCTAAAATTAATTTGGATAACGGAAATTATACTTGGAAGCACGAAGGTTTTTATCGAAAATATAAAGAATCGGGTGCGTTCAATGTTTTTCTTACGCCACAATTAAAAGACAATCTCGTTATTTTTAAAGAAGACGACATCTCAAGTAGAGGTTTTGACCATCAACTTCACGTAGATAAATCAAGCGGGAAAATTATTAAAGTCATATTAGATTAAGAAGTAAAAAATGTTAACAAAAGAATTAGAAGAAACATTGAGTTTTGCGGTTGATGAAGCCGTGCGGAGAAGACACGAATATGTAACGCTGGAGCATCTGCTGTATGCTTTGCTCGAAGATAAATCGGCACGCGATATTCTTTATAATTGCGGGGCGAAACTGGAAGAACTCGGCAAGGAAATCGAAAATTATTTTGATTCGGTGGTTGAGAAAATGCCCGAAGGATTTCAGCAGATGCCGGAATTGACTTCAACTTTTCAAGCGACGATTGAATATGCACTTTTGCAAGCGGAAGGAAGCGGTCAGCAGAGAGTTGACGGTGGGAATATTTTGGCGGCGATGTTTCAATCGGATAATTCGCAAGCGGTTTATTTACTTCAAAGGCAAGGAATTTCGCGGCTCGATGTTTTGAATTATATCGCTCACGGGATTTCAAAAGTTGATGACTTTGACGATGAATTGCTTGAAGGAATCGGCTTTGACGGGCAGTTTACCGAAGAGCGTGCGGCACAAGGACAGCAAAAACCGAAACCGCTTGAATCTTTCTGCGTCGAACTCGTGCAGAAGGCGAAAGACGGTTTGATTGATCCGATCATCGGACGCGAAGAGGAAATTGAACGGACAATTCAGGTTTTGTGCCGACGCAAGAAAAATAATCCACTTTATGTCGGCGAGCCGGGCGTTGGAAAAACGGCTTTGGCGGAAGGCTTGGCACTCAAAATTTTTGAAGGCGAAGTGCCGGAAGTTATTGCCAACGCTAAAGTTTTTGCACTCGATATGGGTGCGGTTCTGGCGGGAACTCGTTATCGCGGCGATTTTGAACAGCGTTTTAAGGCAATTATTAAAGACTTACAAAAACACGAAGACGCAATTTTGTTTATTGACGAAATTCACACAATCGTCGGTGCGGGAGCGGTTTCGGGCGGTGCGATGGACGCTTCGAATATCTTGAAACCGGCACTTGCCGAAGGAACTTTAAGATGTATCGGTTCGACGACTTATTCAGAATACAAAGCCGCGTTTGAACGAGATAGAGCATTAGCAAGACGTTTTCAGAAGATCGAAATTTTTGAACCGACGGTTGAAGAAACCTATGAGATTCTTAAAGGTTTGCAGAAATACTACGAAGAACATCACGGCGTTAAATATACTGATGAATCGCTAAAAACTGCCGCTGAACTTGCCGGAAAATATATCAATGATAAGCATCTGCCCGACAAAGCAATTGACGTAATTGATGAAGTCGGAGCGATGACAAAATTGATGCCGGAAGATAAACGTCCGAAAGTTATTAGTGTTACGATGGTTGAAAACACCGTGGCGAGAATGGCGAAGATTCCGCCGAAAACAGTTGTCGCGGACGAAGCAAATCGCCTTAAAACCTTGAAACCGGATTTGAAGGAATTTATTTTCGGACAGGATGAAGCGATTGATAAAGTGGTAGATGCAATTCAGATTTCGCGTGCCGGATTGGGAGTTGATGAAAAACCAGTCGGTTCATTTCTGTTTAGCGGCCCGACCGGAGTCGGGAAAACCGAATTATCAAAGCAGCTTGCGGAAACTCTCGGCGTGGAATTTCTGCGTTACGATATGAGCGAATATGCCGAAGCCCACACCGTTTCGCGGCTCATCGGAGCTCCGCCGGGATACGTCGGCTTTGATCAAGGCGGACTTTTAACCGATGCGATTATGCGTCATCCGCATTCGGTTCTCGTTTTGGACGAAATCGAAAAAGCACATCCGAATCTTTTTAATTTGCTTTTGCAAGTGATGGATTCCGCAACATTAACCGATAACAACGGCAAAAAAGCAGATTTTCGCAATGTGATTTTAATTATGACGACTAATGCCGGAGCGAGAGAATTGTCTTCCGGCGGAATCGGTTTTCAAAACGCCGCTAACACTAAAGGCTCGGCAAAAGGTGCGATTGAACGTACATTTACGCCCGAATTTCTAAATCGTCTTGATGCTCGCGTAGCATTTAAACCGCTTGATTTAGAAGTCATAAAACTCATTGTTGATAAATTCATAAAGGAATTGAATGCCCAATTGATGGAAAAACGAGTCGTCATAAAACTAGGTGATGCGGCAAAAAAATGGCTGGCGAAAAACGGTTTCGATTCAAAATACGGAGCCAGACCGATGCAGCGTCTAATCCACGAAAAGATCAAAAAACCGCTCGCTCAGGAAATTCTCTTCGGAAAATTAGCAGACGGCGGAAGCGTTTCGATTTCTGAGAAAGATGATGAATTGGTTTTGAGTTTTTAAGATATAAAGTAAAAAAATCTCTTGTATAAAAAAACAGGAGTTTCACTTTCCGAACATGAAAGTGAAACTCCATAAATTTATAAAATCAAAACACGGTAATGATTTGTCTATTTTTTACCTGTTTTAGCTTTTGTCGCACTGCCGCCGCTTTTGGCGGATTTTGTTTTTGATGCTCCGCCCGTCGTTGAAGTTTTGCTGTCTGCCGCCTTAGAAGCTGCACTTTTTGAACCTGTTGTTTTTGAGGTTGAAGTCTTTTTACCGGCAGTTTTTGCTGCCGTAGATTTTGCGGCAGTTCCCTTTGCTGCTCCTCCTTTGGAAGCATTGGTATTTTTAGCTTTCGACGAAGCAGGTTTTTTCGATGCGGTTGTTTTAGTAGAAGCGGCAGATGACTTAGCATTTACCGTTGATGTTTTTGAACCGGATTTTGCCCCCATTTTATTTGCTGTTGTTTTAGAAGTAGTTTTAGCTTTTGCCGCACCGCCGGATTTTTTAGTGCCTGCTGATTTTTTAGCAGCAGCGGTCGATTTTGATTGGGCTGAGCTACTGCCGGCTTTTGATTTGGAAGCGGCACTTGTCTGTTTGGCTTTTGAAGATGTTCCGGCTTTTGCAGCGGAAGATTTTGAAGCCGATTTTGACGTAGTGTTTTTTGCTTTCGCAGCGGTCTTATTTGTGCCGGATTTTTTTCCGCCGCCTGAAGAAGCCATATCGCTGACGGCTTCCGCCGCACCGCTGATAGCTCCGGCTGCGACTTCGGTAACAACCTCGCCGACGAGTTTTTTGGCTTTGCTTAAAACTCCCGAAGCTGAGTTTTTAACGGAAGATTTACCGCCTTTAGCTGCGGATGATTTTGTTTGTTTTTTCGTTGTTGTAGATTTTTTATTTTCTTTTTTGGCTGCCATAGTTTTTCCCTTGATTTAGTTTAAGATTTGTATATCGAATTTAATTTAACATAATTATAATAAAAAATTACATAATTTTTTTAAATCTAACACGAAAATACAAAATTTATACAAATTTTTAATTCATTTTTTAGATGATCTGGAAAATAAGTAATCACTCACAATTAAGTTAGACTATATTTGAAGTTTGAAAACTTTATTCTCAGACTTCTGCCAAATTCATTTAAGGCTTGCTTGACCGAATAGCAAAGTCGTTCTTTGTCTTCAT
>JALZKH010000046.1 GCA_030859345.1 Acidobacteriota bacterium
CAGCAATTCCGGCTTTGACCCGCTCGCGGATAATATCCCGTTCAAATTCTGCAAATGTTGAAAGCATTCCTGCCATCGCCCTGCCCGAAGGTGTAGAAAAATCTAAGGCTTCGGTCAAAGATACAAATGCCACATTCATTTCTCTCAATTCATTTAGTGTTGTAATCAAGTCAGCGAGGGTTCGTCCGAAACGGTCAAGTTTCCAAACGATAATGCCATCAATTTTTCTTTGTCTGGCTTTTTTGAGAAGTTCTTCGCGTTGCGGTCGCACCTTTGCACCGGAACCAACTTCTTTGATTTCCTCGACAACTTCCCAATCCCGATTCTTGGCATACTCACACATCTTCTTGATTTGCATCGGCAAAGTCTGTTGGTCATGGGTTGAAACCCGTGCGTAAATTCCTACTCGCATAAATATCAAGATAACACAAAAACAGAGGTGTCAAAAAACCCCTGTAAATTTTTGTTTTTAAACGCCTGAATTTATTGACTTTTGATTCATAAAGGAAGGATGTCAAAAAAGATTAGTTATTTGACAGCAGACCATCTTGGAAGTCCGAGAATTATTACGGACGGCAACGGTGCGGTAGTTTCCAGACACGATTACTTGGCATTCGGTGATGAAGTAACCAACACGGTCGGCAATGTCGCAGGGCGGACAAGCGGACAAGGCTATGGCGTGGATGATGACATCAGAAAGCAATATACTGGCTACGAGCGGGATAAAGAATCAGGACTGGATTTTGCACAGGCGAGATATTACAACTCCAATCACGGACGGTTCACATCGGTTGATCCGTTGACGGCTTCGGCGAGTATCAGAAATCCGCAGACGTTTAATCGGTATAGTTACGTCTTGAATTCACCGTATAAATTTACCGATCCGTTGGGATTACTACCATCAAGCGGAAGCAGTTGGCACGGAACATATAATAACGGCTTTTGTAGTGCGGAAAGTTCATCGTGTTCAGGTGATTCTTATGATCCGTGGGCGAAAAGACCGCAAGAGGAAGAAACCGAGCAAGAAAATCAGGAAGGAACGGCAGAAGCTGATTCTGATGGTGAACAGCAGGAAGCTGAGGAAGCCGAAGCACCTGTTCTCGAAACGACAAATCAGGTAGGAACGGTTATTATTGCTTATGGTCAACCTGGAACAGGAGGCATTAATGTGAATAATAATTTCAAGCGTGCGGCGAGTACCATGCAGAAGCATTATGAGAGTGTCGGAGTAAAAGTAATCAATGTCGGCGAAATCGGATCCTTTAGTGGTTTTCAAAATGTTTTGAATACTGCTTCAAAGAATAAAGCTTCAGCCATACTTCTATTTACACATGGGGCTGCCGTGGCAATTGACCTAGGCGATGGACCTAGAAATGATACAAAAGATGTTACGATGAAGAATGTGAATAAACTTTATAATTCTAGTGAATCCTTAAAGATGATGATTATTTATGGTTGTAATGTCGGTTCCGTCGATAATGGGATAGGCCAAGCGTTATCGAACCAGTTGAAGATTGATGTTCTGGCTTCGACAACTGGGCAGAGTTTTTCGTCGCGTCCCGACCGCCTGACAAATCCGACTGGAAAGCATCCAGATACTGGTCATACTTATATGGTTCCAGAAGGAAAAGGAAAATGGCGTTATTTTGTCCCCCAAAAGTAAATTAGGAAAATAGCAAATTACCGTTTGTGAATTAATTAATTTCAGAAAAGAGGTAGGTATGTTAAAGAAAATCGTGAAAGCAGCAGTATTTTGTCCGCTTCTTCTTGTGTGGCTTTTCGGATGCGACATTGCGAATTCAGAGAGAAGCAATATAGTGATAGCCAACACAAATAATCCGACTCCACAACCAACTGAGACCTTCAACACAACAATTCGAGATGAAAATGTGGAATCACTTTGTAATCGGTTGCACGAGATCAAAAAACTTCCCTATAGGGATCCAAACGATACCGATCCAATATATGAGGCGTTGATTGCCAAAGGAAAAGAAGCAATACCTTGCCTCGTTGAAAAAATTACTGACGACACACCAATGCGGGATCCGCGAGAGGCTCCGGTCTGGCAACATTACAAAGTCGGCGATACGGCTGTTTTTATGCTCGTTCGTATTGCTCACGATGATTCAATACTTCAAGAAGAGCTACTTAAAAAAATGTTACCTGTGAAATATAGAAAGGAATGGGAAACGAATGGAGTTTACGCTTATTTTAATTATGTTTCCGAGTCAAAAAACAGAAATGAACTTCAAAGATGGTGGCAAATATGGATAAAAGAAAATCTGAACAGCCAGCATAAGTAAAGTTTGACAGACTAAGGAAGTCAACCTATCAAACTTACAATTGATTATGGCTTTGTTGCATAAATGCTTAATTCTCTAACTAACTACTTTGTGCTAAATTCGGGCTTTGTAACTGTTAGACTTTCCTATAGGAATACTCGACGCACTTGCCACCGATTATAAATTCGATACATTGGGTAACTTGCGGGAAACGATTCAGGGCGAACAGCATCGCTACTTTTTCCACGATTCGCTCGGAAGGCTGCTCTATTCAAAACAGCCCGAAGAAGAAGCGAACACGGCTTTTGCGGCAACCGATCCGATCACGAATAATACGGGTTGGTCGAATAAATTCCTGTATGACGACAGCGGCAATATCACTTCGACGACGAATGCGAGAGGCGTTACGGTTACGGCGACCTATGACAAGTTCAATCGAATTATTTTGCGGGATTATTCGGATGCGACACCCGATGTCGGTTTCTATTATGACGGGACGGGATTAGGTTCAACTCCGCAATATGCCAAAGGACAGACGACCAAAGTAGCCAGTTCCATTTCGGAAACGAGATACACGAGTTTTGATAATCTCGGCAGACTGCTGACACACGAACAGCGAACAACGGCGGGACAACTGGCGGGAAGTGAAACTGCTTATCAAACCGCTTACACATATAATTTATCGGGAGCAATCAAAACCGAAACGTATCCGTCGGGCAGGGTGATGACGTATGATTATCGGCAGGACGGCGAACTAGATAAACTGTCGGGACTCAAGGCGGGACAATCTACCGCCCAAACTTATCTCGATAATATTTCCTACAACACATTGGGCAATATCGAGAAACTGCGACTCGGCAACGGCACTTGGGAATCGGCTCAATACAACTCCCGTCAGCAAATCTCGCAGATTGCTTTAGGAACTTCCAACACGGATAAATCACTCTTGAAGATTGATTATGCCTACGGAACGCCGACACAGAATAACGGCTCGCTTCGTCAGCAGAAGATCAGCTATGCGGGACTGCCGAATGAAATAGTTCAGGATTACACTTATGACGATTTGAATCGTTTGAAGTCGGCACAGGAAACATCAAGTAGTGTCCAGTCGTGGAAACAAACTTTTAATTACGATAGATTCGGTAACAGAACCTTTGATGCAATCAACACAACGACACTTTCGGTCAACGATAAGGTCAGTAATCCGCAGATTGAAACATCCAACAACCGCTTGAAAGAAAACCAAGACGGCGGCGGAATTGATTACGATTATGACAAATCGGGAAATGTTACCTTATTAGTCGCCCCTTACCAGAATCTGATGAAGTTCTCGGAATTTATAAATTAGCAGAAGAATTAGATTATTCAAGTGAAAAAGGAATTCGATTAGAGAGCGGAGGATACATTATTTAAGAATCCTAGAGATTTTTCGGGTATAATCGGGTATAATAGCGGGTATGATCGAAGCGATTGATAGATTTCAGGATGATTTTACACCGACGCACGAGATTCTTCGGCTTATCTCGGAGATTGATGAGTTTAAGGGGAAATGGACGGCACTTAGGAATTTGTCGCCCGAACGTCTTTCGGCTTTGCGGCGGGTGGCGACGATTGAGAGTGTCGGGTCTTCAACGCGGATCGAGGGCGTGAAGTTGAATGATCGGGAAGTGGAAACTTTACTGGCGGGATTGAAAGAATATTCTTTTAGGTCGAGAGATGAAGAGGAAGTTGCGGGATATGCCGAAGCGATGGGTCTGATATTTGAATCTTGGCGGGAAATTGATTTGACGGAGAATCATATTGAGCAGATTCATTCGGTTTTGTTGAAGTTTTCAAGTAAAGATGTTTCGCATCGCGGCAAATATAAGAAATTTCCGAATAATGTCGTTGCCTTTGATGAAAACGGCAGAGAGATCGGCGTGGTTTTTGAAACGGCAACGCCTTTTGATACGTCGAGGGAAATGGAGCATTTGCTTCGTTGGACGAACGATGCGATTAAAAAAGAGAAGATTCACAGACTTTTGATCGTTGCAGTTTTTGTCGTTTGTTTTTTGGCGATTCATCCTTTTCAAGACGGAAACGGCAGGATTTCGAGAGTTTTGACGACACTTTTGTTGATGCGTTTCGGTTATGAATATGTGCCGTATTCGTCGCTCGAAAGCGTGATCGAAGATAATAAAGATTTATATTACAAAGCACTTAGGCAGACGCAAAAAACTCTTTCAACTAAAGATACTGATTGGGGAAAATGGTGTCTGTTCTTTCTGAAATGCTTAAAGAAACAAAAGGATAAATTAACGGCAAAACTCGAACGCGAAAAGATTATTGCACAAGATTTGCCGAAACTGTCGGAAGACATTCTCGGACTCTTGAGAGAACACGGCAAACTCGGTATCAGCGAAATCGAAACTTTGACTGGCGGCAATAAAAACACTCTGAAAGTCAGATTGCGGGAACTCGTCAAAGCAAATTTCATTGAGCAGAACGGACAGGGAAGAGCGACTTTTTACAATCTGAAATTAAGCTAAAAATTCTAATTTATTAAAGAGAAGATTTGATGGATGAATAATGAGAAACTTACAAGATTTACGGGAACTGAAGTCGGTTACTATTTTATCTGCAAAAAGAAACTTTGGTGGTTTCATCGCGGGATTCAGATGGAACACGAACACGACGAGAGCAAAAAAAAGCAGGGGAGATTTTTGACAAAAAAGTTGTCCGTAGTAATTTCGCACAATGCTTAAAGAGCGAAGTAAATTCTGCAATTTCTATTTCAAGTTCAGATTTATCATTAAAATTTTTTAAAAATTTCGCACTTCATATTAAGAAGCGAAATGTTTTGAAAATCTTTACAATTCGCCATTCATAAAACGGATGTTTTTAGGACTCTTATATAGATGTAACGATTTTTATCTAAAGCTCTATAAACTGTGTCCTAAAATCTCATCCATATATCACCTTCTGTATTTTTTACTATTCACCATGGTTTTCTGACAAGACCGTCGCAGAATCTAGTTGTAAACCAATAAGTAACTGTATTCTGTGATTAATTTCTGGATTTCTAAAGTATTTTTGTTAATTGCATTCGCTGTTCGCGAATAGCGAATGGTATAATCAATCTATGAGTTTGAAGTCTCAAGATATTGTCGTTCTGCTAAAGCTTTGCGGGTATATGCCGGGAATCCGTCCGTCTTATTCCGTGATGGCAGCGGAGCTTTATATGAGTCAGTCGGAAGTTCATTCGGCGGCACAGCGTTTGGAGCTGGCAGGTTTGATCCACGGAGCGG
>JALZKH010000099.1 GCA_030859345.1 Acidobacteriota bacterium
CTACAATCGAGTCCGATTGCATTCGAGTCTAGGTTATCAAAGTCCGATGGAATATGAGTTAAATTTGAAAATAAAAAATGGAGGAAAAGATAGAGAGTTTTGTATCCACTAAAACTTGACCATCTCAAAACCCGACGAGTTTGTGGACGTTTATTATTCGCCCGGTTTGGGGCGTGTAACGCCGCAGACGGCGACGATTGAACTGCCGAATGGCAAGAAATTCACCGCTCAAACGACAGTTTCAAATCAGGAATACACCGCACCGGAATTCGTTATTACAAACAATAAAGAAAATAACGCTTCATTTTATGCGGGTGTGGCGGACGATCCGTTTTTCTTGGACGACACGGGTGCGAACCGGACGGTTGCTTCGGCACTTATGAATCCGGGAAAACCTGATATTAAACGACTGTCGGAACGCGGCGGACGCGACACATACGCCGGATTTAACACTTTGATAACGGCAATCAGCGTGCCGGTTTCGATGCTCAAAGGCAAGGGCAATATCATCGGCATCAATGCCGTAACACAGCGTCGGGAACGTCAAAAAATCGGTAAAAATAATAAAATTGACGGCGATGGCGATTGGATTACGGTTGATCGTGATGGCGGACCGCTTGTAAATAACGGCTTGATTCCCGCACCGCGTAAAGACGAATATAATGCTGCTTCAACCGAAGATGACGCGAAAGGTAGATTCAAAGACGACATCGTAAAATCGCTCAAGGCTTTCAACACCGACGATGCACATATCGCAATGCTGGCGAAAGCCGCAGTCGAAAAAGGCGATATTCTGCGGATTGATGTAACCGTCCCGAATAAAGGTGCGGGCGGCGGCAATAATAAAGACGGCGGTTTCGGCAAAATGGGCGGACGACGTTTGCAGGACGATGTGGTTGATGCTGTTTTCACAATCATCAACAATGGCAAACCGCTTGGTGATAAAGTTGATAAAAACGACAAACCGTTTCTGAATCAGTTTCCGTTTGTCGCCAAACCGTATCAACCGTCGCCTCCGGGAAGTTCGCTCGACGACAAAACTCGACAGTAACTCTTGAGAATTTTGTCTGAGCTATTTTAGCTTTGACATAATCAGGAATGAAAAAGGAAAGATGAATCATAAAACAAGATTTTTCATCTTTCCTTCTATCTATTCCGTTAAAATTCAATCTGCCGATAAAAGAATATGTCTGAAATGAAACAAAAAAATAAAATTCTTCTGCTCGCAACTTTGCTTGGTATCGTTTCGGCGGTGAGTGGCTGCGAAGTTTTCCGAGCCGTTCAAACCGAATCGGCTGACGTTTCCATACCGCCTGCCGCACCGATTTTATCGGACAAAGCGAAGGGCGACGGTGAGATTCGCTTTTACGAAAATAAGGTTAAAAACGACCCGGAAGATTTTAGTGCGAACAATAAACTTGCCGGACTTTATCTGCAAAAACTACGTGAAACGGGCAATGTGCAGTTTCTCAATCTGGCTTTTCGTGCCGCCCGAACTTCGCTCGATTCCGTTCCCGACGTGCGAAATTCCGGCGGACTTGCCGCACTCGCACTTGCCGAATTTGCTTCTCACGATTTTACAAACGCCCGCGACCACGCACTTCGTTTGGTCGAACTCGAACCGACAAAAAGTTATCCGCAGGGAATTTTAGGCGATGCACTACTTGAATTAGGCGAATACGTCAGAGCCGAAACCGCTTATAAAAAAATAACTCTGCTTGAAAAAGGCAGCAATTACAACAGCGAAATCCGTTTCGCCAGACTTGCTCAATTAAAAGGCGATAATCAAGAAACACAAAAACATTTCGCAACCGCATTAACACTTTCACTCGCTTTATCCGCACCGCCGCGTGAAACTGTTGCGTGGCTTCGTTGGCAATTAGGCGAAACAGCGTTCTCGGTTGGCGATTACAAAACGGCGGAAAATCATTTTCGGGATTCACTTATAACTTTTCCCGATTATTACCGTGCCATCGCATCTTTGGGAAAAACCCGTGCCGCCCAAAGTGATCTGCAAGATGCAATCAAACAATATGAAAAAGTTACAAAAATTCTACCCGATCCGAATTATGTCGCCACGCTCGGCGATTTATATAAACTTGCCGGACGCGAAGAAAATGCACAAAGACAATATGAATTGGTCGAACAGATCGGACGTTTAACTAAACTGAACGGTGCATTATATAACCGCCAACTTGCATTATTTTACGCCGACCACGATCTAAAAGCCGAAGAAGCCTACCAACTTGCGGCAAAAGAATACGAATCACGAAAAGATATTTATGGGGCGGACGCACTAGCTTGGACGGCATTAAAAGCGGGCAAATTAAACGAGGCACAAGCGGCGATTAAAAACGCTTTGCGGCTCGGCACGAATGACGCAAAACTTTTTTATCATGCGGGAATGATTGAAAAAAGTTCGGGCAACAAAACCGCCGCTGTTGATTATCTGCAAAAGGCTTTGCAATTAAATCCGTCTTTCGATATTTTGCAGATGGAAACTGCCAAATCAGCATTGCGGGAAATACAATAAATTGTTGATATTTGTCAGCTAATAGAGAACTTAAATATTTTAAGGTTATAAAAAAAATCTGGCGATTTTTTAAAAAATAGCAGAGAATGATTTTAATCAATTATGGAATAAAATCAGGAAAAGGAAATATTATTGAAATGAATAATCAAATAATATGATTTTCGCCCACGATATTTGACAAATTAACGCGAATATTTCTTAATCAATAATTAAATTTAACTTCAAAGATAAAATTTAAATTATTTCGTATCATTCGTTTAGATTCGTGGGCATTTTTTTTCGGAAACTTTTTTTCTTCCGAATTTCCTTATTGATAGACAAATTTAAAAGGCGTAAAATAAATATAAAAATAATTTAGGAGGTCAGAAAGAAATGAGTAAAGGGATGAAAATCAGATTTTTATTGATTTCTGTTTGCATTTTTGCTGTGTTCGCAGCGGCTTGCACCGGAGATCAGCCGAAAAATATGGGAACGGCAAATTCCGAACCGATAGTTAAAACCGATCCGCCGAAAGCACCGAGTGACAAAGGCGACGAAGTTGCAACGGGCGGAGCTACGGCGTTAATGAACGCGGCGGCGGCGGGAAATATGGCGGAAGTCGAACTCGGAAAATTAGCCGTCGAAAAGGCGGAGAATCCGGAAGTTAAGGCATTCGGACAGAAAATGATTGATGACCATTCAAAAGCATTCGAAGAATTGAAAAAAGTAGCGGAGCTGAAAAAAACTCCCCTGCCGCCTGATATTTTGCCGACGCAAAAAGAAGCGAAGGAAAAATTATCAAAACTAAGCGGTGCGGAATTTGATAAAGAATATGTCAAAACAATGGTCGAAGTTCATAAAAAAGATGTAACGGCTTTTGAAGCCGCGACAAAAACCGTCGGCGATGCAGATGTTAAAGCATTTGCCGAGAAAACTTTGCCGACATTGAAAATGCACCTTGAAATGATTCAGGGTATCGCAGAAAAAATGAATATAGAAACGAAACCGTAAAGTGATTAAGCATTACATCTTACAGTTTTTCAACTAAAAGAATAAAAGGGAGGAATAAAAAAATGGCAGCAGAAATAAATCACACAAATACGGACGGATTAGGTTTTACAATGCAGAATATCGGTGCAAACGTGCTTCGTTACGGATTGGTAATCATCTTATTATGGGTTGGATCATTGAAATTTACCGCTTATGAGGCAGAAGCAATTCAGGGACTCATCGCAAATTCGCCGCTGATGTCCTGGATGCTTGGCATAATGAGCGTGCAGGCGATTTCGATGCTGATCGGCAGCGTCGAAATTATTTTGGCGATTATGATCGCAATGCGTTCTTTCGTGCCGAAAATTTCGGCTTTCGGCAGTATCGGTGCGATCATTATGTTTCTGATTACGCTTAGTTTCGCCTTGACGACACCGGGCGTTTGGCAGGCAGGTTACGGTTTTCCGTTTCCGTCGCCGATGCCGGGACAGTTTTTGGCAAAAGATTTAATTCTGCTCGGTGCGGCAATCTGGACGGCGGGCGAAGCGTGGCGGGCTTCCGAGTTAAATGAACTGCGAGCATAGCTGAAAAAATTAAAAACTTTTTGGAAACCTGAAAACCGTAACGCCGCCATCTTTGGAGGCGTTACGGTTTTTCAAATACTTTCTATTTGTTTTTTTAAAATAATGCGAATAAAATCAAACTAAATCCAAAAATCAATAATAATCAATGAATAAAAAATTAACTTTTACTTTTGCAATAGTTTTTCTCTTTTCCGTAACAACTATTTTTGCACAGCAAACTGCAAAATATACGCCGAATGCTTTAAC
>JALZKH010000103.1 GCA_030859345.1 Acidobacteriota bacterium
ACGATTTCCAGATCGAAGCACTTGAAGCCATTGAAACACAGGACGTTCTCGTAACCGCACCGACGGGAAGCGGAAAAACCTGGATCGCCCGCGAAGAGATTCGCAGACTTATAGAAGACGGAAAACGAGCGTGGTATACAACTCCTTTAAAAGCCCTGACCAATTCAAAATATATGGAATTCGGCGAGGAATTCGGCGAGGAAAACGTCGGAATTTTGACGGGTGACAGAAAGGAAAACGCCGATGCACCGATAATTGTCGGCACAACCGAAATTTACCGCAACCAGCTTTTCGATGCTTTGCGAAACGGCGAACAGGTCAATACGGATTTTGTGATAATTGACGAAGCACATTATTTGGCGGACGAATATCGCGGTCACGTCTGGGAAGAAGCAATAATTTTATCACCGCCGCGAATCAGGCTTTTACTTTTATCGGCAACCATCGGAAACGCGGAAGAATTCGCCCGTTGGATCGAAGAAACACGCGGCGGAAAAGTCCGCATAATCAACCGTGCCGGAAAACGCCCCGTCGAACTCCGTGCCGCATTTCTGTCGCCCGATCTGCAACTGTTTCCATTATTGGACGAAAACGGAAAATATAATCGCTCGATAAATCAATTTGCGAGAAAAAATGAAAATCGCGGAGATTTTCGGCGAAGAAGATAAATCTTATTCAACATTAGATTAAAACAGGATAGACAGGATGAACAGGATGGTTTTAAATCTTTGATCAAAACTTATTATCTTGAAAATCCTGTCTATCCTGTTTTAATTCTTCATATCGTTTGAGTTAAACTTCTTCTTGTGAAATTTAATTTACCCGAAATTCCGCCGCCGAAACTTATTAAGGCTTTGCAGGATTATGATCTTTTGCCTGCGATTGTTTTTGTGCCTTCACGCCGCAAATGCGATGAAGCGGCAACCGAAGTTGCACTTGATAAATCCTTTCAAGCCAACACCGAAAAGCAGGAAAAGCGTCAGGCAATTTATAATGAATATGCATTAGAGTTTCCCGAAGTCAAACGCCACAAACATCGGAACATAATGCTTCGTGCGGGAATCGCTTCGCATCATGCGGGACATATTCCTTCGTGGAAATTGCTGATCGAAAAGATGATGTCGGCGGGATTACTGAATGCGATCTTTGCGACTTCGACGGTTGCGGCGGGAGTTGATTTCCCGGCGAGAACGGTGGTTATTTTGAACGCCGACACACGCGGAAATGACGGTTGGCAACCGATCGAAGCGAGCGAAGTGCAGCAAATGACAGGGCGTGCGGGCAGACGCGGGCGTGATAACGTCGGTTTTGCCGTGCTTGCTCCGAGCCGTTTTCAAAATCCGCCCGTCATTGCCGAATTGTTAGAATCTCCGCCCGATCCGCTTGAAAGCAAATTTCGTGCGACTTATTCGAGCCTTGTAAATCTGCTCGATGCCTTCGGAAGTTTCCCGCAAGTCCGCGAGATCGCCGAAAAAAGTTTTGCTTTTCGCAACACGGCACGAAAAATTGCGAATATCAGAAAACACAATGAAAAGCGTTTGAAAAACTTAAAAAATGCGATTGAAAAAAGCGGCTTAAATATTTCGTTCGATAATGCGATTGCGTTTGAAAGATTGGTTAGTGCAAGAAACCGCTTACAGGAAAAATTGCCCGTAACGCGGGCGGAAATGCGTTATCAATGGCTCAAAAAAAATGTCGAGGAAGGCAGGATTATTTCAAAGGGGCGAAGCGGAAAACAGTTCCTTCTCGTGCTGAATGTTTTCGGCGATAAAATTAACGTGATGCGTGATGACGGACGCGGTTCGACAATTTCCTTATCGCATGTAAAAAGAGTTTATGCGAAAAAATATCCAGTCAACGAACAATCTGTCGAAGCGGCTTTTGAAGATATTTACGAAGGCAAAAATCCTGTTATAAAAGAACCGAAATTGACGACCAAACGCGAAGATTCGGAAGAAGCGGAAGTTTTGATAAATTCTCTGGTTGAAAAACTCGTTCCCGAAAACTTGAGCGAAGACGGCAAGCGTTCGGCTCATCAATTATTCTGGGAAACATGGAACGACGCCGAAGCGATTCAAAAAGCGGAACGCGACATAGATTTTTTGCGAAGCGGAATCTGGCTTCCGTTTGAAAATCGGGCGAAAGTTCTGGATAGTTTCGGCTATCTGGATTTTCAAACTCAAACTGTTTCTGAAACGGGAAAATGGCTGGCTGATTTGCGGATTGACCGTCCGCTTCTTGCGGGTGAAGCGTTAAAAAAAGGTTTGTTTGAAAAGTTGGAAGTTAAACAAGTGGCGGGTTTGATGGCATCTCTGGCGGCTGATTCCGACCGGGATTACGGCGAACTGCATCTTTCGGATAAACTGCTTGGAGTTTTGACGGAATTTGAAGATATTATCTACGAAGTTTCAAAAACGGAATGGAATTTCGGTGTCGAACCTGCCGACGAGATAAATTATTCCGCCGCCGCCGCCGCTGAAGAATGGGCGGGCGGAATGCGTTGGGAAGAACTTGTGCGAAACACGAGAGCCGAAGAAGGTGATCTGGTCAGATTACTTTCGAGAACAGGCGAGGCTTTAATGCAAATCGCACATCTGCGTGAATCGAATCCGAAAGCCGCCGAAATTGCAAGAGAAACCGCCGAAGCAATGCTGCGTGAGCCGATCCGGTAAATCTTTAAAATACTAATTGCCCTGAAAAGAATACTTTAAGAAATTAACCGTCCCGCTTCGCGTAAATACGGATAAAATCAGATCAAAAACTGAAAATAAAATGAGTTGTTATTAAATCTGAATAAAAATCTTGTGTTCATCTGTATTTATCTGTGGTTAATTTCTTATATTTAATTTTTTCGTGTTAATTAAAACATTTTAAATTTAACAACTGTAACCTGTCATCAAACGTCTAATTTTGTTATGATTTTTTGTAGATAAGGTTATTTTGGCAATTTATTAACTTATAAGATTATGAAAGTATTATTAGCAGACGAATACGGATTTTGTTTCGGCGTGGAACGGGCGGTTGAGATGGTTGAGGATTCTTTGGACAAAAAAGAAACCGTCCGCACGCTCGGACCGCTGATTCACAATGAACAGGAAATGCAGCGTTTAGGTGAACACGGAGTTTCAACAATTACCCAACCCGTGCAGATCAAACGCGGTGAAACTGCGGTTATCAGAGCTCACGGCGTAACGCCCGATGTGCAGAAAGAATTAGAGGAAAAAGCATCGAAAGTTGTTGATGCAACCTGTCCGTTTGTAACCCGTGTGCAAAGACTTGCTTCGCGGGCGGCTGAGGAAAATCGGCACGTTATAGTTGTCGGAAACCCAGATCATCCTGAAATGATTGGTGTTAAAGGTTATGCTCCCGACCACGCTTTTATTATCAAAGATGAAACGGAAGTTGCGGGTTTGCCCAAGTTGAATAATCCTTTGGTTGTTTCGCAAACGACGATCAAAGCAAAAACTTTTTTTGATACAGCCGAAGCGATCAAGCAAATTGCCGTCGGCGAAACGCAGGTTGTCAACACGATCTGTTCGGCGACAAGAGATCGGCAAGATGCGGCTCGTGCTTTGGCGGGTGAAGTTGATGCTTTTTATGTTATCGGCGGAGATCACTCCTCGAACAGCCGCAAACTTCTGACCGTCTGCAAAGAACAATGCGAAAAAAGTTTTTTGATTCAAACCGAAGAAGATATTGATACGGAAGATTTGCGGGGAGTTGAAAACGTAGGAGTTACGGCAGGTGCTTCAACACCGAAATGGCTGATTGATAAGGTCGTGAAGCATCTTGAAGAAATTGGAAAGGAATACGAAATGGCTTTGAAATAGATTTTTTAAGAATTTACAGCAAGCAAAAAGCCAGACGAAAACTTTTCGTCTGGCTTTTTGCTTGCTTAAAAATCAGTATAGCGAACGGTAGTGAGCAAGTATAGGTTATTTCAAGTTGGATAATTCCAAATATACTTGCTATCGCTCATTATTTACTGATTAAAACCCAAATTTACGGAATAATTAAAGTCTGTCCGACTGCAACGCTGTTCGGACTTGATAACATATTGCGATTTGCATTGTAAATATCCATATAGCGACGGGAAGTTCCGTAAAATCTGGAGCTGATTTTTCCTAAAGTATCTCCCGGACGAACGACATAAGTTCTGCCGCCTGCATTATTTCCCGGTCTTTCATAACGATTATCATTGCGGTTATCATTTCTAACCGGATCATTTGCATTGTATCTCGGTAAATTAAAAGCCCGATTTACATAAACGCCGAATTCCGTTCCCGACTTAACTTTGGCATCCTCGCCTTTGGTCAATCTTTCGCCGAGAAGTCCGCCGACACCGCCTAAAATTCCGCCGATCAACGCACCTTTTCCGCCGCCGATCAGTCCGCCTAAAACTGCACCACCGGCAGCACCGCCGCCGATAAAGATGAGCTTGTCATTTTTTCTGTCGTCGCCGGATGCCGACCCTTCGTTATCGCTTTTAGCCGATTTTGTATCCAGACTTGTTAAAGAACCGTTAATTCTCTGACTTCTACCGTCAGGAAGACGAATCTCCGTAAAACTTACGTCAATCGTTCCCGGATCGCCGCCTTTTTTGGCTTGCGTAACTCTATCTACCCGACCGACAACGGTGCTTCCGGTTGGAACTACGATGACACCTGATCTCGAATAGACGGGTTCGACAACTTTCGTATCAAATCTGTCGCCGACACGATTGGTTTTGGAACTGATCTCGTCCTCCATCCGAACACGGATTCTCTGTCCCGCTTCGACTCTGTAACTTTGTGCAAAAGTTTCTGCTGTTCCGAGAACAAATACGAAAGCCATTAAGCCCACGAATAATTTTGTAATATTTAATTTTCTCATTTTTTTATCCCCACTAATTTATTTGTAAAACGAACCCTTCTACGCCCTTTAAGACGCTTAAAAGATACATTCTGTTGCAATAATTAAATTGTCTGAAATGTTTTGTTGTTTGTATTTTAAGAATATCATTTTAAGAAATTTAAGCCAAAAATATTTTTTACTAAAAAATTGAATATGAGGTTTATTAAACGTATAGTAATAACAACTAAAAGATTTGATTTCTCTCAAAACGGTTTGCCCTTGGTCTATTTAAAATTGACTGAGGGTTAATTGATTAAAAGGGATTTGTTTAAACAAGTTTTTACACAGGGATTTTTATCTATGCAACTGGCGACTCAAACTTTTCTGCTTTTTTTGCTCAACTTTTTTGATGCGATTTTTACGATTTACTGGGTTCGCAACGGATTTGCGACGGAAGGCAATCATTTTATGTCAACACTTTTAGATATGGGCGATATGCCTTTTTTGGCTGTAAAAGTTGCGGTTGGAGCAGTTGCCGCAGTTGCTTTGTGGCATTGGAGCAAATTTAAAGTAGCACGATTCGGTTTAGCACTCGCACTTACTCTTTACACGGCTTTAATGGGAATCCATTTTGTAACGGGACTTTCCGCTTTCGGCTATATTTCTGCAAATTTTGTAAATGACGTAGCGATTTGGTCAAGCAATTTGTTTTGTTAAAGATAAAACTTCCAAAGCAGAATCAAAAAAATAGTAAAAATTGAAGTTAAAATAAATATTCCCAAAGAAACATATCCGAGAATTTTTGTAACTTTCCCGGTTTCCCGCGGGTCTTTGTATAAATCGCTTGGAACTTGTATAAAACCGTAAATCAAACCGACCAGCAAACCGCCGAGATGTCCGAAATTATCAACATTCGGGATTATAAAAATTCCCATAACGGCGATAAAACCTATATTAAACAGCATATTTTTTAAGAATGCATTTGATAAAAGTTTTCGGCGTTTAAATCCGTAAGCTGTCAAATATCCCAAAAATCCGATTATCCCGCCTGAAGCACCAATGGAGGGATCAGGCAAAAATGCTAAACTCATTAATCCGCCGCCAATGACCGACAACAAAAATACGATTGCCAGATGTGAGCGATTCGACAAAAATTCAACCAATTTCCCCAACACATAAAGAGCATAAGCATTAAACGCCAGATGAATAATTCCGCCGTGAAGTGCCGCACCCGTCAAAATTCTCCAGTATTGTCCTTCCAGAAAAAACTGTTTGTCAAAACCCGCAATAATTACGGAATTTTGTCCGCCGAATAAAATGGTTTTCTGAGAAACGAACAACGCCTGACAAATCCAGACCAAAACGATACAAACAATTAAAACAATTGAAAATGCGGGAGTTACGGGAGTTACCCGCTGAATAACTTCGGGCTGAGTGTCCGGCACTGCTCCAATTTCTTCTTTTTCTTGATAATCTAAAGACATTTTTATAAACAAACAAAAACTTAAAAAATTCTATCTCTTACGATTATACTTTAAACAAAATAGTTTGAAAGTTTATAAAATAATGACCGCAAATCGCAAATTGCAAATCGAAAATTCCTAAAATTTTGCCGATAATCGTCGGCGGAATGAGCAATAAGGAAATTGGTTTTGCTTTGGATATTTCTGAAAATACAGGATGTTTCGCTCTATGCTTCGATGCTTAAAAGCGGCAAAGAAGTTTCGCACGAATTGGCAGAGAATCGCCACGCCTGGATTCAGGTTGTAAAAGGAAAACTTGAAATAAACGGCGAAGAATTAAATACCGGCGACGGAGCGGCGATCAGCGAGGAAAACATTTTGCAGATAAACTCATTGGAAAATAATACGGAATTTTTATTATTTGACCTTAATTGATTTGCATTTTGAAAATCGGGGAAATATAAATAAGCAATATAGAAAAACTGTGAGTCAGAAAATATCACATCCAAAAAATGCCGCCGCCGTAATTTTATTAAATCATAATAAAACTAAGGTTTTGTGGGCAAGAAGAAATCCGAAACTTAAATTTCTCGGAGGTTTTCACGGTTTTACGGGCGGAAAAGTTGATAATCAGGATGCGGAAGTTGAGGTCAGGAATTGTAAAAACAAACAGCAATCCGCTTTAATTGCTTGTGCTGTCCGCGAAACTTTTGAAGAGATCGGCATCTTGCTTGTCCGCAACGGCGACAAACTTACAAAAGGTCAGAGAGTGTCTCTGCACGATGATCTGATCTCCGGCAGAAATTCCTTTGCAGAAATTTTGGATTTGTGGGGACTTTGGATTGATGCGAGGGATTTTTTCTACATGGGGTTTTGGACGACTCCCGAATTTTCTCCGATTCGTTTCAAAACAAGTTTTTTTATCGCCGTTTGTCCGCCCAAGCAAGAGCCTTATCAGGCGATAAATGAATTGCAGGAAATCGAATTTATCAAAGCGGAAAAAGCTGTCGAAATGTGGAAACAATCGAAAGTATTGATTGCTCCACTGGTTCTGATTTCTCTCAAAAGTTTAGCGGACGGTAAAAATCCGGAAAATACTGCTCAAGAACTGCTTACAAAATCTCAAAAATCAAACGGAAACATAGATTTTATCGAATTAAATTCCCGCTTAATTTGTTTGCCTTTGCGAACCGAAACTCTACCGCCCGCAACTCATACTAATTGTTTTATTGTCGGAAACAAAGAATTTATTGTAATTGATGCCGCCACACCTTTTGCCGTTGAACAGAAAAAACTTTTCGATTTAATTGACGAATTTATTGAAAAAGGTCATTCGTGCAAAGAAATTATCATCTCGCATCTACACCCCGATCATATCGGCGGCGAAAGTGCTTTGAAAAAACACTTGCAAAAGAAATTCAATTTGGACGTTCCGATTTCTGCCCATAAAATAACGGCAGAAAGTATAAAAGATAAAGTTAGAGTTGAAAAATTTATTGAAGATATACAGTCTTACACATTGAAAGATAGTAAAAGTAAAAATTTTGAAATAAAAGCATTGCATATGCCCGGACACGCTCGCGGACATCTCTGTTTTTATGATGAAGACTACGGGTTTTTGCTTTCATCGGATAATGTCGTCGGACAAGGAACGGTAGTCATTGCACCGCCGGAAGGAAATATGATTGACTATCTGAATTCTTTAGAAAGAATGAAAAATCTGCCGAATCTGAATTTTCTATGCGGTTCTCACGGCACGGCAATTTATGATGCAAAAGAAAAAATAGAAGATTACATCAATCATCGGCTTGAAAGAGAAAATCAAGTCTTACAATCTGTCAGACAAGGTGCGGAAAATCCATTTGAAATTGTGAAACAAATCTATGCAGGATTAGATTCCGCATTAATTCCTCTGGCGGAAAAATCAGTCGAGGCTCATCTTGAAAAACTTGAACAGGAAGGCAAAATTTCACTTTCCGGTCAAGACCAATCTATAAGGAAAATATCTTTTTACAGAGATATTTCCTAGGTTGGCTTCTTCGGCTAAATCTTTAATTTCATTTGATTTAAACCCACGCAGTATTGAAAGTGAGCCGTCTTCACGAACCAACTGACTTATTCTAAAACCAAAACAAAACATTTTATATAAAGCATAAGCAAAAGGATGTCTGTGCAGGTCAATGACAAAAATTCCGCATCTTGAAACGCGGGACATTTCCGCTAAAACCTGAACGATTTGTTTATTGTTCAGATGATGTGTGAATAGGGAGCTGATGACATAATCAAAAGAGTTTTCAGCAAACGGTAATTGCAGAGCATCTGCCCGCACCGATTTTATTTCACTAAACTTTTTAGATTCTTCCAAGATTGATTCTGCCGAGCGTCTGTTTAATTCTAATCCAAAAAGGTTTGCGAAGCGTTTTTGTTTGCGGGAAAACTTTGCGATTGTGCGAAGTAATTCGCCTGAACCTGCACCAATATCCAAGACGCTGAATTCTTTTAAATCCCGATTTTCAATTTCACGAAAGAGAGTTTTCCTTAAAGCCCGATTATCACCTGCGTATCGGTTCACAAGTCTTATATCAGATAGAAAAAGATCATATTCTTCCGCCGTATAATCGCCCGTATCTATTCTTTCAAGATTTGAATTTCGCGTTTTGAACATTAAATAGAAGAATATCAAAAACAGAGTTCCAACACTATGTTGAAAAAATATTGATAATCCGTTCAAAATCAAATATCATCACGGAACACGGGAAAAAGTTGATGTCGAACTTGTTTACCTAATCTTTAAAGAGGAGAAAACAATGAAATTAGTCAGGCATATTTTAGATACAAAAGGTGATGAAATCTGGCACACTACGCCGGAAGATTCTGTTTTAGACGCAATAAAACTGATGGCTGAAAAGAAAATCGGTGCGTTGCTCGTGATGGAAGAGGACAATTTGAGCGGTATTGTCTCCGAGCGGGATTATGCCCGCAAGGTGATTTTGCAGGGAAAATCTTCGAGAGAAACGCCCGTCAGGGACATTATGACGGCGGAAGTTGTGGTTATAAATCCGCAGGAAACGGTTGAACAATGTATGACTTTGATGACGGAAAAGCGTATGCGTCATCTGCCCGTTGTTGATAATGGAAAAGTTGTCGGAGTTGTTTCAATCGGTGATTTGGTCAAAGCGATTATTGCCGAACAGCAATTTCACATTGAACAGCTGGAAAGCTATATTGCAAGTTAAAATAAGGAGAAATAATAAATGGCAAAAAATACAGGAGAAGGACATAGAAAAGGTTCGGTTGATGATAGAACTCAGGTTAAAAATCCCAAAAATGACAAGTGGATAAAACGCAACCGCGAGGAAGGAAGCAAAGAACGCGGACAATTTATGGAGGTCAAAAAAGACGGCGAATCCTTCAAGGGTGTTGCGGAAGAACCCGATGAAAGACGCACCGATGTAGATGACTGAAATTAAGCACTAGGGCAAAAACAGGTTAATCTAAAAATTAAGAATTCGAAAATTTCCCTACTTTTTAAAGAGGGGTGCGTCGCTTCGACGCGGGGTGGTTGTTAAAACTTTATCTACTATTCTATACAAAAATAGAAAATCCAACCACCCCGTCAGCCGAAGCGTCTGCCACCCCTCCTTAAAAAGTAGGGGAGTTTTGCTTAAATGTAATTTTGCTTGAGTGATTGATTCAGCACTAAAATCCAAGTTTACTTGTAAAATCAACAAAGCTATAGTGTTCGAATTATGAAAATTCTTGCCTCGCTGATGTTTATTTCTTTATTTTCAATGTGCGTCTGGTCGCAAAACCAAAAGGATTTAACAACTGCTTCTGTTATAGCGGAGCGACCGGATCAACACACTATTAGTTAGCAGCATATTTTCCAAATCTAATTTTTTCTCCGGTCGGGAGTTAATACGGATATTAAAGTCTGCCGGATTTTGCAAAAACTTTCGATCCGAATACTGCGATCTATTAAATACAGATTCTTGCCTGATTTCAGCTCTTAATTGACTGAATGAGTTTCGGGCTTCAACCCTATAACCTTCTCTGTCAGACTCTTCAATTTCAAACGCTTTTTTCACGAATCAATTCAGCTATTTTCGATCTATTTGCTGTAAACAATCAGAGATTTTTCCAAGCCTTTTTCGCTTCGATAATCGTTAATGCGGCGATGCCAAGGTTTGCGAATGCACCCGTGATACAGTATCCGCACCATTTTCCTTCTTTGGTCGGCATTTGATAAAAATACCAACCCGCAACTGCTGCTTCGACGGTTGATTTTGCGGCGGAAAGAATCGAAACAATCGGCATTGTTTCCGCACGATTTGCTCCGCCGAAAGCCGCGAGCGGAATATTTGCGGCAAGACTTGCCAGCGAAAGTGTGCCGTCAGGTATTCCTAAAGCGTAAGCCGTGTCGGATGAATTTACCTTGTCCGAATCAAAACTATCAAGCGGAGGATCGGGCAGATGTCTGACAATTCCTGTTTGAAACAAAGTTACCGCTGTCATCGCACCGATTCCCAATAGTGATAAGCCGATAATTGCCCGACGTGCGGTCAAACCGCCACCGGATTCTTCCTGTAATTCGTGTCGTAATTTCTGTGGTTTGCTAATTTTCTCTAACATAATTTCTTCCCTTTATTCGTTTTTGTTTAGATATTTATATGCCAAAAAGCCACCGACAACTCCGGCGACTGCACCAAGTGCCAGATTTGTTTTGGTTGGATGGGTTTTTGCCCAGGTGTATGGATCGCTCATCAATTGCTGATCGGAAAAACGTCCTTCAATTTGCTGCATTTGATCAGAAGGCTCAAAAAGTCCGTCGGGCGGATTTGCCGACTGTTTTTCGTCGCTGAATTGATTGAAACCAATCAAATGTGTGATTTTATCGGTCAATTTCGGCGAAAATCTTTCGGCTAGAGGCACGCCCAATGCTCCGCCGCCGGCAACCATATCCCGCACGACATTTTCGGCTGAATAAAGGATTGCATCGGAAACGATTTTCGGATGATAAATCGGCGGAACAGGCGGTTTCATCTTATATTCAAACTTGTTGCGACCCTTATCCCAGATTGGCGTATTTATCGCTCCGGGCATAATTTCCGTAACGCTGACAGGAATTTTATCGCCCTGCAATTCGATTCGCAGAGCCTGCAAAAAACCTTTGACACCGTGTTTTGAAGAACCGTAAGCGGATTGAAACGGAACAGTCCGAAATGCTTCAACACTTGTAATATGAATCAACGCACCGCCACCACTTTTCTGCAAATACGGTAAAGCCGCCATCGCTCCGTAAACTTGTCCGAGTTGATTGACTTCGATGACACGCTTAAATTCATCAGGCGTTATATCCTGAAATCTTGCGAAGATCAAAGTCCCGGCATTATGCACCCAAGTATCAATTCGCCCATATCGCTCAAATGCTTTGTCCGCAACATTCTGGACTTCCTCAGCATTTGCCGCATCCGCCAAAATATAAAATGCCTCGCCGCCTTTGTTTTCAATTTCTTCAACAAGTGTTTTCAAGCCTTCTTCACTTCTCGAAGCAAGTGCAAGTTTTGCTCCTTTTTCCGCAAAATCAAGTGCCGTCTGTCGCCCGATTCCGCTTGCCGCTCCGAATATTACGACAGCCTGCTCGTCAATCGGTTTTAATTTTATTTTCATATATATTTTTTTAGTGATCGTGAAATGATTCCACAGGTAAGCCCGCATCTATCCATTCTTTTTTACCGCCGACATAATCGCTCACATTTGTATAACCTATTTCCGCCAATTCACGGGCGGCATTTTCTGAAGCGTGTCAATTCGGGTTGGAGCAATAAACCACAATTTCCCCCGATTTGTCGGGCAGCAAATCTTTGGCAAGTTCTGTAACTTTATCGGGTGGAATATTTATCGCCGTCGGCAGATGTGCGTGGTTATATGTTTCCTGAGGCAGAGTTTCGATCAATGTAAATTCATCTCCGCGTTCAAGTTTGTTCTTTAAATCTTCTTGTGTGATGGTTTTCATTTTAATTTCTCCTTGGCTCAACAATATTACGGTTTCAAGACCACTTTTCGCCATTGATTTTTATCTGTGTTGAATTTGTCGTAAGCATTCGCCGCTTCGTCAATATTTAATTCGTGTGAAATGACAAATGACGGATCAATTTTTTCTTCCTCAATAGATTTCAAAAGCGGTTTCAAATATTTCATCATATTTGTCTGCCCCATTTTCATTGTCAGACCTTTTCCAAACGCCGCTCCGATATTGAATTTATCAGCGTAACCGCCATACACTCCCGGAATTGAGACCGTACCGCCTTTGCGGCAGCAGTTAATTGCTTGCCGTAAAGCGTGAATCCGGTCGGTAGCAAGATACATATTTGTTTTCACGTAATCATATATCGCATCAGCAGTTTTCCCGTGTGCTTCGAGTCCGACCGCATCAATGCAAGCGTCAGGTCCGTGTCCGCCCGTCTGATCTTTTAATTGTTCATAAACGTCTTTGTCATCAAAGTTTATTGGAATCACATTTTCATTTTCTTCCACTGCTAAATCCAATCTTTCCTTGTAATGGTCTATCGCAAAAACCTTATCCGCTCCAAGCATTTTTGCCGATTTTATTGCAAATTGTCCGACCGGACCGCATCCCCAAACGGCAATCGTATCGCCTTCCTGAATATCGCAATTTTCCGCTCCCTGATAACCCGTCGGGTAAATATCCGATAAGAATATAACCTTTTCATCATCCAGATGATCGGGAACTTTGATCGGTCCGACATCGGCATAAGGCACACGCACATATTCGGCTTGTCCGCCCGCAAATCCGCCCATCATATGTGTGTAACCGAAAAGTCCTGAAGGCGTAAAACCATACATTTCCTGCGTAACTGACGGATTCGGATTTGAATTATCACAACCCGACCAAATTTCCTTTTTGCAGAAAAAACAATCGCCGCAGGCAATCGTAAAAGGCACGACAACCTTGTCGCCTTTTTTCAAATTTGTAATTTCTTTTCCTACTTCGACGACCTCACCCATAAATTCGTGTCCGAGAATGTCGCCCTTTTCCATCGTCGGCATCACACCGTTATACAAATGCAAATCCGAACCGCAAATCGCCGTTGTCGTAACCTTAATAATTGCGTCCCGTGCATTTAAAATCTCAGGTTCGGGAACATCCATCACCCGAATATCATGTTTTCCATACCAACATACTGCTTTCATTTAATTTCTCCCTTTGTTCGTTAAAAAATTGTTAATCCAAATAGATTTTTATTGCCCGCGAACAAACGCTAAATAACGCGAAATTAAAACCAAAGAATTTCTTTGTTCTCTTTTTTCGTGTCTTTTCGCGTTTATTCGCGGGTAAATTCTTTATTTACGCTGTCGCCACTTTTGTTGCGGATTCTGCACGTCCCGAAGTTTGACCTTCAATGGTGATAATTTCGCCCGTTTCCATCAGACGCTTGAAATTGCGTAAGTCTTCTTCGACTTGTGTGTCGGGTTCTTCAGTCAAAAAATATGCGGCAAGTTCGCCGATCTTTCCTGCCGGCGGTTCATATTTGAGCGAAACTTTGACCACTGTTCCGTGATTTCCTTCGTCTTTAAATTCGACCATTCCGCGATTCGGAACATCCGCACCTTCATCCGACTGCCAGGTGATTCGGCGGTTTTCCACGTCATTTGTGATCGTTGCGTTCCAGTGAACCTGCATTCCCAGTGGTGCTTTTGCTGTCCATTCCGAATGTTTATCGTCAATGACTTTGACCGCTTCCAAATGATCCATAAACTGCGGCAAGTTTTCAAAATCCCGCCAGAATTTATAAAGTTCCGTCGCTGGTTTTCCGATGCTTACGGATTTCACCACCTCAACTTTCTGATTAAACCAACTGCCCGCCTGATCTTTTGCCCGTGCGGTTAAAGATTTTTTATTTGTATCAACATCCAACGCATCATACACCTGACAATGCCCCGTTGCCCCGCGTAAAGCCAACGCACCACCCGCCACCGACAGCAAAGCCCCAATCCAATCCTTACGTTTTATTCCATAAGCGATCAAAGCACCTCCTGCCGTGGCTGAAGCAACACGCTCTGTATTGCTTACATTTGTTGATGTATCCGTTAAAAATTCGGAAACTGATTTTTCTGTTTTTTCTACATTACTCATAATTCAAATTTCTCCCTTTGTTCAATGTTTCGACTGAAAATTTGTATTAAAATCAGTCAAGTTTTATTAATATGTATATTTAAGTGCAACAACTATGCCGTTAAGTTTTAACCTTTAATGTTACCAAATAACAATTAAGCACTAAGACAAAATTACATTTTATTGAATTTGAAACTTAAAATCTTCCTTTGCGTGCTTTGCTCCTTTGCGGGAAATAATAATTATACGACTTTAACGCGGTCTGTAGATGCCCGATGGCACGGGCATGAAGCCGCGAAACCCAGGACTTTGAAACTCCCATCTTATTAGCCAGCTCCTTCATCTTCATTTTTTTGAAATATACCATTTTCAAAAGTTCCGCATCATCCGGCTCGAGTTCCTCCAAAACTTCCCGGATACGTTCAAGCAAATCTCTGGTTTCAAAATCGTATTCTGTAAAAGCCTTTTCGTCCTCAATTTCACCGGTTGTTTCCCCATCGAGCGACAGAAAATATATCGGGATCAAAGCATCAATCATATTTTCCACCGTCTGAATTTCATCATCAACATTATTTGTGCCGACCCCCGAATCCCCGGTTTCGGTTGTCAAAATATCATTGGCATTAATGGCAAAATGATGAACGTGAGAACGGGTGATTGCTCCCATTTCACGCAATCCGTCGTAGATCGCCCCTCTGATGCGGTAATAGGCAAAGGTCGAAAACCGGCTGCCGTGCGAAGGATCAAAACGCTGGCTTGCTTCGATAAGCCCAAGCTGTCCGTAAGCTACCAAGTCCTCCGTTTCAACCTTGAACGGTAAACTGTTGGAAATCTTCTTCACAAGATGAAAAACCATCGGTTTGTGCTGTTCGACCAACCAATTGCTCTCCCCCAAACTCAATTGTGGCTGACGATTATTTTTCATCGGATTAACTAATTTTTACTAAATCGTTTTTCTAATTATACCGAGTATCAGTAAGTAGGTTTGTTAAATTTCTTTTGCAGAAACCCGCACGAAGTAAGGGTGCTTTCTATCCTCTACAAATCTCTGGAAAAAAAAATCAAAATGTTGAGACTGGCTATAAGTTGCTGAAACCACTATTAGCACCCTTACTGTCGTGCGGGTTTCTGCATTTTACCTAACCTATTTGCTGATAAGCCGTATTATACACAATTGGAAAAAACTTTTATAGAAAAACTCTCTCAAGTCTTTATTTACATTTTACTTAAACTAAACGACTCTGCACTGGGAAAGTGCAGAGATTTGATTTTTGACTGAAAGTCATTTACTCCTCAACGGATTTTAATTCCGGTTCGGGTGGACGAGGCAAACCGTAATCACGCAAAACCTGAATCGCAGTTGCCGCTTCTCCGTCGCCAAACCAGCCTTCGTCAACCACTATTTCCCATGTTTTCGCATCGCCCTCCGGTTTTTTCTTGTCAACTTGAAATCCCTTCGAGTGAAGTATGTCAAACATTTGATTTGCTTCAAATTCGTTATCGGCAAATGCTACATTCTTTTCACCGCACGCGGCTGACAAAAGACTTAGCATCAGACAAAATATAATTAAGCCTGAACGACTAAAAAACTGATTACTTCTTCGAAAAATCATTGTCTATTTATTAAATTAAACCAATTCGTATTTTACTGCAACTAAATTTAATACTTACCTCGTTAGTTGAAAATAGTTCGCCTGATGAATAATTATATGACTGTTTTAAGTTTTCCTAACAATTAATTTTCGCTTTCATTTTCTAAACTTTATAAAACTTGCCGAACTTTCATCAATTTTGTTTGGGGCTTAAATAAAAAACTTTTTGCTTCCGCCTTTCGTAAATATTTTATTGTCAATTAATGTTCGGCAAACTATACTTGATTTACAGGTATTATGTTTGCCCGAAAGAAAAAGAATTAAACGGAGAAGTATTTATGTATAAACTTTATGAAGAGTCCGGGAAGAAATTTTTGATTGCAAATCTTGCTTTTGCTTTTTTTGCTTTGGTTGTAAATGCGGGAATTGCAAATGCTCAGCCTCCTGAAACTATTCAGAAAGCCAAAAACGTAATTGTTTCTCCCGAACAGCTTTCGAGTTCATTTGCCGAAGTTGCAAAGCGTGTCGAGCCTGCCGTTGTTAATATAGATACGAAAGGCAAAGTGCCTGAAATTAAAATTCAAGACGAAAACAATGCTGAAGGAGACCAGGATGATATTCTGGAATTTTTCCGCCGCCGCCTTCCGCGTCGTCCGAGTTATGCCGTCGGAAGCGGTTTTATTGTTGATCGAACAGGATATATTTTAACCAATTATCACGTGGTTGAAGATGCAGCAAAAATCACCGTGCGTTTGCAGAGTAATGAAGAATATGTAGCAAAAATTGTCGGGGCGGATAAATTGACCGACTTAGCCGTATTAAAAATCGAAGCAAACAGAGATTTGCCATTTGTAAAACTCGGTAATTCCGATTCAATCAGAATCGGCGATTGGGTTTTAGCCATCGGTTCGCCTTTCGGTTTGGCTCAGACGGTTACGGCGGGAATAATTTCGCAAACCAACCGCGAAACACCTTATGCAAATTCTTTCCAAAAATTTATTCAAACCGATGCGGCGATAAACCGTGGAAATTCGGGCGGTCCGCTGGTTAATATGAACGGCGAAGTGGTTGGCGTTAATTCACAGATCGCAACTTCGACGGGAGATTATAACGGCATTGGTTTTGCTCTGCCTGCCAACGAAGCAAATAATGTCTATCAGCAAATCCTGCAAAACGGCAAGGTAAAACGCGGATATTTGGGCGTTTATCTTGATTCGGTCAAAAAGGAATTCGCGGAAGTTTACGGTCTTAAAGAAGCAAAAGGAGCAATTGTAACCGAAGTCAGCAACCCGGAAGGAGCGGCGGCAAAAGCCGGTTTACAAAAAAACGATATAATTGTTTCGTTGGATAACGAAACGGTTGAAAATGCTCAGGATTTGATCTTAAAAGTTGCGTCAATTCCGCCCGGAAGAGACATACGAATTGCACTTTTTCGTGAAGCCGGAAATAAACTGGAACAAAAAACTATCAATGTTAAACTCGATGAGCGACCAAATGATGAAATTTCAGCTGATAATGGTTCACGCCGAAAACTTCCCGTTGATGGAAAAGAAATCGAGGTATTACCTTTCGGTTTAACATTATCCGAAATTACGCCGCAGCTTGTCAGAACCTACCGTTTAAAAGAAGAAAAGGGATTGGTAATAAGAAAAATTGATCCGTCAAGTTTTGTCGCCGACGTAAAAAATTCGCTCGGCAACCCGGCTTTGAGCGAAGGCGATTTAATTCAAAGAATCAACCGCGTTCCGGTTACGGATTTAAAAACCTTTAGTGCAATTGTCGGTAAACTAAAAGAAGGTTCATCCGTAGTTCTGCACATTTCAAGTTTTGACGGCAGAAGCCGCCGAATTGTTCCGAACATCGTTCAATTTACCGTGCAGTAAAAAAATCAGCAGTTGATTGTTAATGGTTAATTGGTCTATTTTAGATAGTTCAATTAACCATTTTTAGTTTTTAAAATTAATAGAGAGAAAAATATGACACAAGCAGCAGAATCAGCACAAAAATACAATAATTATATCGGCGGCGAATGGGTGGAAAGTTCGTCGGGGGAATTTTTTGAAAATATAAATCCGGCGGATAAAAACGACATCGTTGGATTATTTCCAAAATCAACAAAGTCAGATGTTGACAAAGCGGTTGCGGCAGCAAAGGAAGCGGCGACTCGTTGGCGTAGAACTCCGGCACCGAAACGGGCGGAGATACTTTTTCGGCTTGGCGAAATTTTGCGTGATAACAAGGAAGAATTTACACGCGATATGACCCGCGAAATGGGCAAAGTTTTATCCGAAGCAGGCGGCGATGTGCAGGAAGCGATTGACTGCACATATTACACGGCGGGCGAAGGTCGAAGGCTTCACGGTTTTACGACAAAAGCGGAAATGCCCAATAAATATGCGATGTGTGAACGCCAACCTGTCGGGATTTGCGGTTTAATCACGCCGTTTAATTTTCCAATGGCGATTCCATCTTGGAAATTGATTCCGGCACTTGTTTGCGGAAATACGGTTGTAATTAAATCGGGCGAAGATGTTCCACTTTCAACAATAAATCTTGTTAAAGCGTGTGAAGAAGCTGGAATCCCGAAAGGCGTGATAAATGTCGTCAACGGTTTTGCAGAACCCGGCGAAGCACTTGTTAAACACGACGATGTTCGCCTTATTTCGTTCACAGGTTCAACCGACACGGGCAGAATTATCGCCGAACAATGTGCGAGAGATAACAAAATCGTTTCATTGGAAATGGGCGGCAAAAACGCGATTATCATAATGGACGATGCGAATATTGATAATGCCGTCGAAGGTTCATTGTGGGGAGCATTCGGAACTTCGGGGCAGCGTTGCACGGCTTCCTCGCGTTTAATAATTCACGAAGACGTTTACGAAGAATTCACCGAAAAATTAGCGGCAAAAGCGAAAACTCTAAAAGTTGGAAACGGTTTAGATGAATCGGTGCAAGTTGGTCCGGTTATCAATCAACAAGCGATGGACAAAATTATGGACTATATCGCAATTGGTAAAGATGAAGACGGTGCAACAATCGCCTGCGGTGGAAACGCCCTAACCGACGGTGATTACGCCAACGGATTTTTCATCGAACCGACAGTTTTCACAAACGCTACAAGAGATATGCGTATCTCGCAAGAAGAAATCTTCGGACCCATTACAACCTGCATCAAAATCAGCAGTTTAGACGAAGCGATTGATGTTGCGAACGATGTGAAATATGGTTTGAGTTCAGCAATTTATACGCAAGACGTAAACCAGGCGTTCTACGCAACGCAAGAACTTTACACGGGAATTTGCTACGTCAACTCAGCCACCATCGGTGCTGAAGTTCACTTGCCATTTGGCGGAACAAAAGGAACGGGCAACGGACACCGCGAAGCCGGAACGCAGGTTCTCGATATTTTCAGCGAATGGAAATCAATCTATGTTGATTATTCAGGCAAACTGCAAAAGGCTCAGATTGATGAGGTTGAAATTTAGTTTGAGATTTGACTGCAAAGTAATAATTGGGTGATGAGTTATGTTCTCATCACCTTTTTTAATTTTTCATTTCTTCGGTGAAATTCTCAAAAGTTCGCCGTTTCCTTCGTCGGTTAAAATATATAGAAAACCATCGTTTCCTTGTTTCACATCACGGATGCGTTGTCCGCGATCTTTTAACAGATGTTCTTCACCGATAACTTTATTGTCTTTGATTATCAAACGCACAAGACGTTGGGATGCGAGTCCGCCGATGAATATGTTTCCTTTCCATTCGGGAATTGCCGAACCTGTGTAGATTTCCATTCCCGAAGGTGCGATGACGGGATCCCAGTAATAGATCGGGTCAACATAGCCTTCCCGATGAGTTTTTGCATTTGGAATCGGCTGACCGGAATATTCCTGACCAAAAGTTACGACCGACCAACCGTAGTTTTTTCCTTTTTCAATTAAATTTAATTCGTCGCCACCTCTTGCTCCGTGTTCGACCGTCCAGAGTTTTCCGTCTGCATCAAAAGCCGATGATTGTAAATTACGGTGTCCTAAATCCCAGATTTCGGGTTTTGCTCCTTTTTTATTGATGAATGGATTATCTTTCGGAACAGAACCGTCGGGATTAATTCGCATAATTTTGCCGAGATGATTGTCGAGTTGCTGGACTTTTAGACGATTCGGACGGTCAAAACGATCACCGGTTGTTATATAAAGTTTTTGATCTTTTCCGAAAGCAAGGCGTGAGCCGAAATGTAGTCCGTTATCATAAGTCGGCAGAACGCGAAAAATAACTCGGATATCTTCGATCCTTTTACGATCTTTACTCAATTTTCCGCGTGCGACACTCGTTCCGCTTCCGCCTTCACGCTGCTCGGAAAAACTCCAGAAAATAGTCTGATCTTTCTTAAAATCAGGACTCAAAGCAACATCAAGCAAACCGCCCTGACCGCGTGCCGTAATCGGCGGCAAACCACCTTGACTACTCACTTCTGAAAGTCCGCCCTGCCCGACGGGAAGAAGTCCTTCAAGCGATTCACCGATTTCACCTTTTGCCGAAATGATTCGCATTTGTCCGCCTTTTTCCGTGATAAGAAAATCACCGTTTGGCAACGGCTCAACCGCCCAGGGTTTATTTAATCCTTTAGTAATAACGGTTACTTCAAATTTTGTTTTTGATTCTACCGAACAAGCTCTTGTTTGTGCGGGAAAAGTCGGTGATTGATTTTCCGCATTCGGCGGTCTGGTCTCAATAGGTTTGCAACCGATTTTTGAATTTGATTGTGCTGTTGAATTTGTGCGTGTGTTTTGTCCGCAAGCAGTAACAGCAAATGTTAATAACAAAATAATAATTAATACGAGCCGAATTCTATACATAATATTCCTTCAAAAATAAATCTATATATTATTGATTTTAAAATTTTATTTGGATTCCGTGCAAATAACTAAAACTCTTTAACATGAATTAGACATAAAAATTATAAAATTATAAGCATTTCTAAAAGTTTTCCAGATTTCCAATGCGGAAATTCAATTTCCATTTGGCATAACAATTAGGTGCGACTAAATTTCGGTCTTTTAAAAAAATTCAAACTATTTGGGCAAAGGTTTGAGCCATTTTCCGTTTGAAAAAACTGCATCGGGCGGGAATTTATTTTGAAAATCTTCGGCGTTCCAATCTATATTTTTCGTTATTTTGTAGAAAAGCAATTTGCCGTAAATTCCTTCCTTGATAAATCCTTCGTCTGAAATTATGTAATAGTTTTGGACATCGAATTCGGTTAAGCCCCGATGATTTTTAAGTTCGCCGATTCGGCTGATAAAAGTTGGCTGGTTTTTGAATTCGTCACGGCGGCGGACTCTTTGAACGGCGACATCGGCGATTAATGGTTTGAAGATTTTTTCGACTTTTGGTTTTTTATTTAATTTATCATTTCCTGATTCTTTAGATTCGTTTTCGTTATTTAATTCTTTATTTTCCGATTTTTCGACAGGTTCAACAAATTGGACGACTGTGGCATTGCGAAAAATATAATTATGTAGATTTCCACTTTTATTTTCAGGGAGATTTTCATAAATGCTGACATCGGCATTTTTTTCACTGCCGTCCACGAGTGATTGAAGAGCAGTTAGATAGGCGATGAAGTTTAATTTGATGAGATACATTTCGTCCTTTTCGTGCAGACCGCCGGTTTCGATCAAGATTGTCGGTGTGCCGAGGTCGGAAAATGTGTCGCCGAAAGCGTTTGGCGTGTAGCTGTCGTCGTAGCTTCCGATGTTGCCTTTGATAAATTGTTCGAGTGCCTGCACGATCAAAGATGTGATTCGCCGATTGCGTTTTTGTCCTTCGGAAACGGGCGTTTCGGGATTGGCGGCGACGGCTAAAACTGAAATTGTCGCTTGTTTGAGAGTATCGCCAACGCTGGTTAATTCCTGTTGATTGTGCAGATTAAAACCGATGTCGGGCTGCCATTCATTTCGTTGTTGCAAAAGAATATTCGCTTCGGGCGTTTTAAGATTTATCGTGTCGCGGTTGATATCTATATTTTGAGCATTACGACGCTGAAAAAGTTCCGCACCGTCCGGGTTAAGCATCGGAATTGCACGAATCGTCAGAGTTTTCTCAAGTCTTTCTATCCATTTTAATTTTTTACGATTCTTCTGCAAAAATGCGAACATATCCATCAAAGCAGGAGTTGCCGTCGGCTCATCACCGTGCATCTGCGACCACATGAGAACCTTTGTTTTACCTTTGCCCCATTCAACTCGATAAATCTCGCGTTCTTCAAAAGACCTGCCGATCTCCTCAACCTTTACGCCGAGTTTTTTTAGCTGTTCGAGATAATTTTGAATATCCTTATGGCGATTATTTGAAGCGGGTTTGTTGGAAATATGCGTTTTTTCCCAAACTGCGGCGAACTCCCCCGGCGTTTGTGCGTCTGTGATGTTTGTCATTAAAAACATTAAAAAGATGGAAAAAATTAGTAACGCGGTTTTCATAAGTATAAAGATAAAACGGTTTGCGGTTTTGTTCAAATTATTTGAGGTTGATGTAGAAGAATTCTTTGCCTGCGAAATAAGCAGAATGACACGAAGACAAGGAAAAAGGTGAGTTTTTCTATAATAAAAAACTCACCTTCATAAATTTTATGGTGGCGGGGGAGAGACTTGAACTCTCGACCTTCGGGTTATGAATCCGACGCTCTAACCGGCTGAGCTACCCTGCCGCAAAAACAGATTATAGATTTTGATGCGAAAAGGTCAAGTGAAATTACGAAAAAAACCGTAAAAAGTTTATCCGCGAACAAATAATTCGACAAATTCCTGTCTAAGCCAAAGCTGTTTTGAATTTTTCCAAAGCACCTTCCAGAATTTCATCTTCACGGGCGATGCAGATTCGCATATGTGCGTCCCATCTATCGCTGTCGGCAAAGGCACTTCCCGGAACTGCTCCGACTCCCGCTTTTTTCATCAGCATTTCGTTAAATTTCAAAGCATCATCATACGCTTCGGGAATCCGCGTCCAAAGGTAAAAAGCCGAACCCGAATTATATATATCAAAACCCAGATCGGTTAATGCTTCGGAAACCATTTTTCGCTTCCCGTCGAATTTATCACGTAAATTTTCGTAATAATTTTCATCCGCCATCAATACCCGCGAGAGTGCCGATTGCAAAGGCGTAACCGGACAAACGTAAGCGATATTTATGCTTTTATTAACAGGTTCGAGCAGTTCGCCTTTGCCGTAGCAATATCCCAAACGCCAGCCCGAAATGTTCCACGATTTTGAAAATGAATTAACCGTAATCGTTCTATCCCACATCCCTTCGAGACTGGCAATTGGCGTGTGCGGATTTTCGCCCGTGACGTAGTGCTCGTAAACTTCATCGGAAATCACCAACAGATCGAGTTCCTGTGCAACTTCGGCGATGGCTTCAAGTTCCGTTTGCGATAAAACTTTTCCACTCGGATTTGCCGGTGTGCAAACGATAATTGCCTTTAGCGGAAATTCCGCACGGTCTTTTAATTGATTGCATTGGATTTTCAAAACTTCCTTATTAAAGGTCAGATTCTCATCCATTTCAAAAACTTCCGTTTTCGCCCCGAACTGTTCCAGAATCTTGCGATGATACGGATAATAAGGTTCAAAAACAAGTGCCGAATTCCCCTGCAAATAACTCTGCGTGATCCCGATCAAAGCTCCCGTTCCGCCCGTCGTAATCAATAATTCAAACGGTTTCACCTCAACATCAATCTCGATGCCGTTATATTTCCTGATCTTCGCCGCCACAGCCTTCCGCAAATTCGCATCGCCCTCCGAACCGCCGTAATGATTCTTGCTCGCATTAATAATCTCAAACGCTTCCTTAGCCAAAGTCGGATCAATCGGCAAATCAGATTGCCCTTGAACAAGGTTTCCCTCACGCGAAACAAGCCGCGTGATCGCCCGTATATCGGGTTTATTTTTTACCGGTAATGGTTGTGTCATAACTGCTTTAAATTAACAGTTTTTTAGCAAAAATTCTAAGTAAGAACTTAAAATTACACACAAAAAAATTGTCTTGCCGTTTTTACACAGCAAGACAATTTGAAATTCACAAGAAAAATTTTTAGTTATCAAACATTCCCTTAATATCCCCTGACTGCACAACCACACCCGAACCTGAACCCGTTCCAAAAATATCTTTTTGAACATAATTGGGCTCAAACAAAATCCAACAATGCCATTTTCCGCCGCGTCCTAAAATCGGCGATTGCGAAATTATCTTGTAATCTTCTCCACCGTAAGAAAACGTAAGTTCGTTATTCGTGATCGTTCCGATCTTTTGAAATGGATAACCTTCACGCGAAAAAGGCGACATTATAAAACGTCCTTTGCCGGGTAAGTAAATCGCAATGTTTCCACCGCTTCCGCCGCCGCCGCCGCTTTTGTAAACACTTTTATCATCAATTTTGATCTCATATTTGTTTATCTGCAATTCGACATCATCAAGCGTAAAATCTTCCGGTATGTGTTTTGAAGCAAATCTTGGTCCCGTGCTTTTGCTTCGAGTAACAAGAACAAAATCGGTAATTTTTTCCTTAGTTTTGGGATTTTCAAAAATATCAAGCGTAATTATATCACCGTCATCGATCATAATTTCGTCGGGATATTTGGGCAGAGGAATAAAGGTAAATTTTTGTCCTTTAAACATCCAACTATCCGATGTTATCGAAAGCGGTTTTATCAATATCTTGAACTTGGTTAAATCTTCCTGTGGAATAACTTCCAAGTCGTAACCCGTGTAAGTTTTATTTGTTTCATTAATAAAAGCCTGATGAGAAACAAGACCGTTTTGGATTGACGATGTTCCGCTGGCATAAAATTTCCCCGACAGCGTATTTCCGTAATCCGTCGTATGAGCAACGGTAATTCCATTCGCAAATCCAACACTACTTTCAACCTGTCCGTAAGCAAACGCAGTAAAAACTACGATTGCCAGTTGCGTTAATAAAATCTTCATTAAATTTTTAATATTCATTGGTTTCTCCTGCCTTAATAATTTTGGGTTTAAGTTCGGAAACTATTCGGTATTTATTTATCTCCGCTTGAGCAAAATTCTCATCATTTTGAGTTTTGCTTTTCACGATAGCTTTGTTTCTGTTTGTCCGTTCTCGTTCTTTATAAACAATTCGCGTAACGATTTTCTCTTTAATTACGGGAACTTCGATAATTTTTTCCTTGATTACGGGAATCTCGATAATTTTTGTATTTTCATCTTTTGCAACATTATTTTCCGCAACAGTTTTGCTCGGCAAATCATTTACAGATTTGTTTTCTTTAATTTCGGGCGAAATAATAGTAACTTCGCTTGCCGAAATTTTGCCGATTTGAAAAGCCGTGATTCCAATTAAGCCGAACAAAATAAGTGCCGCCGCGAATGCAAATTTTGGAATGCCGAACCAGCCGATTTTTTGCGTTTGTGGTTTTTCTGTTGGAAATTCCACAAGTTTTTCGTTTTGAAAATCTTGAAAAGCGTTCAAAACCTTTTTATCAAGCAAATTCGGTGCGGAAACGGCTAAATTTTGTTTCATATTTCCGCTGATAATTTGCATATTTGCAAAACTATTTCGACAAGAATCGCAAGATTCAAGATGTGTTTCGACTGTTGCTTTTTCCGACAAACCGAGTTCGCCGTCCAGCAATTCGCTTAATTTTTGTTCAATGTTAATGCACTTCATAAACATTCTCCTTTTCACTTTTCAAATAAGAACCAAGTTCGCCCGCCAGAGTTTTTCTTGCCCGATACAGGCGACTTTTGACGACTCCAATATCCGTTTTTGTAATCTCTGCGATTTCGTCGTAAGACAATTCTTCCATTTCCCGCAAGATCAAAACTTCACGCTGAAACGCCGATAAATTCCCGACACATTTTTCCAATTCAACCGAAAATTCCTTATCCAAAATATTTTTTAAAGGTGATTTTCCATTGCGGTTTATGCGATTTTCAAAACGCTCGACCTCAAAATCGTTCGACTCCAATCGCGTTCCGCTTTTTTTCAAATGATTTAAAATCTTATTTCTCGCCACGCCGCAAAGAAATGAAAAAAACGAACCTTTTTGTGAATCAAATTTTTCGGGAAACTTTATAAAAAACATAAAAACTTCCTGCGTAATTTCTTCGGCAATCGCTTCCTGTTTCGTCATCCGAACCGAAAAACCATAGATCGAATCCCGAAGCGTCTTATAGATTTCTCCAAACGCCTCCGCATCGCCGTCAATGGCTCTTTCGATCAAATATTGTTTAATTTCCCGTTTCAATGTTTTTTGCTCTCGCGTTTGAAGTTCGTTTTTTGTTTCTCTACTACTAATTTTCCCGAAACACGAAAAAGTTACGCTGTGATAAAAGTTTTTTATTTTTAAATCTCTAAAGAAGTATAATGGAATTTTATTATTTGGCGGCTTTATTTGTAGATTTCGGCTCATAAAGTTACCATATTTGTTTGAATTTATCTGATCGGGGAAAATTTTATGTCTGGAAAATTAGAAGTCAGTTTTAACTCGCCGCAGTGCGGTTGGATGTCTGTCGGGTTTTATGATGGAATGAGCGAATTTCATACGACGACGGCACACGCTCCGTATTCGTCTGTTTTGTCGGAACTTTTGGAAACTTTGAGCAGTTTGCTTGAGAAGGAAGATTTTTCGCATATTTTGAAATGGAATCGCAACCCCGAAGAATTCGATTTTGTTTTCAAACGCGACGGCGAAAATGTTTTGTTTGAGATAATCGAATATCCGACGGACGAGCGGGATTTGGCAAAAGGCGAGAAAAAATATGTCTATGTCGGCGAATTCAAACAGTTTGCCGAATCGTTTTATGAAACTTTCGAGCAGCTTTATGAAGAACGAAATGTTGACGAATTTGAAGACAACTGGCATCAGAAATTTCCGCTTGCGGAATTCAAGAAATTAAAGTCTGTAATTAATGCGTCAAAATAGTTTATAATAACCGAATATGAGTCAGATTGTTTTAGCGGAAATCGAACAAAAAATTTTTAATCTGCCCGTTAATGAGCAGCTTTTATTAATTTCGCGAGTGGCTGAAAAACTTCGCACGAAAGTTGATAAGAATGTCCTGAATTTTCAGGAATCGCTGGCGGAAATGGCGAATGATGCGGATATACGCGGCGAAATAAAAAGAATCGAACGGGATTTTCTTCACACGGAACTTGACGGATTGGCGAAATGATTCATCGCGGAGAAATTTATTTTGTGGACTTGAATCCGACACGAGGACGCGAGCAGTCAGGTCATCGTCCCGTTTTGGTATTATCAATTGACGCGATAAACAGCTTACCTTTAGTTATAACGGTTGTCGTCGGGACGAAAGGCGAAAATGTGAGGAAAGATTACCCGACCAATGTTCGCATTTCGGCGGAAGAAAGCGGTTTGCCTTTGGAAACCGTTTTTATGTGTTTTCAAGTTCGTTCTATTGACGGAAATCGTTTTTCGCCGAATGCCGCCGGAAAAATCTCCGACGAAAATTTAGAAAAGGTTGAAAATGCCGTCAGGTATTGTTTCGGATTGTGAAAGAAAAACTTTTAAAATTACTTGCGTGTCCGGTTTGCGGCGGAGATATTCTGCTGGCTTATGCGAGTAAATATGAGAAAAAAGAAATCCTTGAAGCGGTTTTAAGCTGCAAAAAATGTGAACGCGAATACAAGGTCGTGCGTGGCGTTCCGCGTTTTGCCGAACTTGATAAAATTGAACAGGACAAAGCGGATACGGCAGAGAATTTCGGTTGGCAATGGAATAAATTTACGCAAGTTGATAAAAAATATGCCGAACAATTTCTTGGCTGGCTGCAGCCTGTCGAAAAAGAGTTTTTCGCTGGCAAAATAATCTTGGAAGGCGGTTGCGGAAAAGGTCGCCACACGATGCTGGCTCACGAATGGGGAGTAAAAGAAATTGTCGGAATAGATTTGAGTTCAGCGGTTGAATCGGCTTTTCAGGCGACAAAACATCTGCCGAATGCACACATTGTCCAAGCCGATATTTTCAAACTTCCCTTCAAAAAAGACGCATTCGATTATGCGTTCAGCGTCGGCGTTCTGCATCACACTCCTGATCCAAAAAAGGCTTTCACATCGCTCGCCTCAAAAGTTAAAAAAGGCGGACACATTTCCGCATGGGTTTACGGCGAAGAAAATAACGATTGGATAATAAATTACGTCAATCCTGTTCGCAAAGGTTTCACTTCAAAGATGAATCAGCCGACGCTTTATCAACTCTCAAAACTCCCGACAATCGGCGTTTTTCTCGCTTCAAAATTGATCTATAAACCATTAAACAAAACCTCAAAAACCGTTGCCGACAAATTATTTTACAATGATTATTTGAATCATCTCGGTACATTCGGCTGGCGTGAGCAACACAATATCGTTTTCGACCACTTGGTTGCACCGACGGCATTTTATATTTCAAAAGGAGATTTCGAGCAATGGTGGCAGGAAATCGGTGCAAGCGATGTTAAAATAACCTGGCATAATCAAAATTCCTGGTGCGGATTTGGTAGAATCAATCGGGACAAATCCAAATTATGATCGTTCACTTTCTTAGAAAAATCTCGGTGAAAACTTATAACAGTATTGCACTTTTTTTACTTGCATTTGCCTTACGCTCTTTTTACTGCATCGAAAGAGTTGTTATTACTCCAGACTCCAAACAATATATTAATATTGCAAAAAATTTGTATTTTTATAATTCCTTTGCATTTTCGGGCGACAATGGCAACCTCATACCGACTGCTTTCAGACCTCTTTTATATCCATTTTTTATCGCTGTCATCAACGGAGCAAATAAAACTTACGAAAATGTTTTGTTTGTTCAATGTGTTTTAGGGGCGGCAACCGTGGTTCTGATTTATTTAATTGCATACGATAGCTTTGGTTGTTTTGTAGCTTTGATCTCCGCTTTGATGCTCGCTTTTGGTCCTCTGACAATACACTTTACCGCAACAATTCTGACCGAAACTTTATTTACCTTTTTACTAATTTCAGGAATTTATTTTTGGGGAAAGAGAAAGTTTTATCTGACCGGGATTATGTTTGGTTTGGCGGCTTTGGCAAAACCGATCATATTTCCATTTCTTTTTTTTCTTGTTGTATTATTTATTTTTTCGGAAATCAGAAAAGAATGGAAAAATTACTTAATAATAATCGTATTTGCCTTTATAATATCTGCTCCGTGGATGATTCGTAATTCGATGCTTTTTAATCGCATAACTTTGACTCAATCTTCCGGTTTCGGAACTAATTTATTGGTTGGAACAATCGAATCGCCTTTGTGGGGAAACACTAATCGGGCTTACTCAGCTCCGATACTGAAATCAACAAAAAAATCAAATGAGATTGAACAGGATCGCTCAAGATTCAAAATTGCCATTAATCGTATAATTATGAATCCTTTAAATTGGATAAAAGTTCGATTTGAACAATATCCGAGATTGTTTCTTGATAGTGGTGATTATCTTCTTGGAGAATATAATGTTGCAGTCGGTGAGGCTCTAAAAGACGGTAATTTTTTACTCGTTGTATTTAAGATTACTTTTATACTTGCAAATTTACTTTTTTACAGTTTAGCCGTTATAGGATTTATCTTTGCCGGGAAAAAAATTGTATTATTACCGCATATATTTCTTTTTCCCATCTTTCTTGCCTTATTACATATACCAATGTGGATCGAAACGAGATATTTTTTGCCGGCTGTGCCTTTAGTTTGTATAATTTCAGCATTTGGAATTCAGCAAATTCTTATCAAACAGAATATTATTAATCTTAAAAGAATTTCTTTGCAAAAAAATATGAATACAAATCTTCTTCAAGAAATGCAGGAAAATGCCTGAGCAATTATAGATCGCATAAAGGATTCGCATCGTTAGAATAATGTATAATTCGTATTATTTATAAAAAAACTTCTTAAATTTGATTTTTATAGTGCGAGGCTTAAATGAAAAAAATAAATAAATTCTCATTATCTCTAATCTTAATCTTTAGTTTTATACATACGGTTTCCGGTCAAACTCAAACCGCTCAGGAAATCTTTGAGGCTGGAGTTAAACTTGCACAGAATAATCAGTTTGAGGAAGCATTGAAACTTTTTCAAAAAAGTGCGGAACTTGCTCCAACTCAACCCGCTCCGTTTTTAGCAATCGGGCAAGCATTGGTTCTTCTAAAACGTCCCCAGGAAGCCATTGCTCCATATCGTAAAGCGATTACTTTATTGCCGGAGAATGCCCAAGCTCACGCCGGATTGTGCAGAGCTTTGAGTTATATCAACAAAACCGATGAAGCGATAAAGGAATGCCGGGAAGCATTAAAATTTAACGAAAACTCTTTGGAAGCGAATACAAATCTCATTCTCGCCTATCAAATTGCAAAACGTCCCCAAGCCGAAATCCTTGCTCTGACCGAAAAGACTTTACAGAAATTCCCAAACGATATAAATCTTTTGAATGTTGCGGCGGCGGCTTATGCCGAAACGGGTGAGTTTTTGCAGGCGTTGGAGATTTATCAAAAATTAGCTCAAATGCAGCCGCAAGTAACTTTATATAAAGTTAGAATGGCAGAGTTATATTTGAATCGGGAAAATGATGCGGAAGCAGTTGCGGCGGCTCACAAAGCTCTTGAATTAGAGCCTGATAATGCAACGGCTCACTATTTTTTAGGTCGTATTTATTTTGCGGTCGGGCAGCACAGCGACGCAAAAAAATCCTTTAGACGAGCCGCAGAAATTTCGCCTGATATGCTTAATGCCTGGTATTTTCTAGGCTTAAGCGAAACCAGAAGCGGAAATGCGGAAGAAGGAATCAATGCTTTGAAAAAAGCTCTGGAATTATTACCTGAAGATTTCGTTATAAACGAAGAATTGGGATCAAATCTATCATCTGCCGGAAGATATAAAGAAGCTGTTCCGTATCTTAGAAAAGCACTTTCAATTCAGCCCCAAAACTTTTCGGTAAAAGTCAGTCTCGGCTTGGCACTTTTTGAATCGGCACAACACGAAGAAGCAATAAAATTATTAATGGAAGCAAATCGGATGCGACCGGATAATGAAATTGCTAAAATGTTTTTGAGAGTTTCACGAGTCAGATTGGAAGATTCTGCAAGGCTTGAAGAAACACGGCGGGCGGCAGATAAAAATCCGCGTGATTTGGATTTGCAACTTAGTTTAATTCAAACACTCGGCTATGCCGGGCGAATTGATGAAGCCGAACCCTATATTCAGAAAATTCTTCAGATAAATTCTGAAGATATAGAAATTTATCAAAGAATCGGCATAGTTTATTCTACTGCCGGAAAATATGACAAAGCATCCGAACTCTTTAAAAAATCATTGGAAATCAAAGAAAATCCGGGAGCTTACCTAAATCTGGCAGGCATTTACACGAAAAACGGAAAAATCAATGAAGCGATTGCAGCCTTTGAAAAAGTTCTGAAACTCAAACCAGATGTTCCGAATACAATGACTATTTATGCTAATTTGTTACGCGATAACGGTAAATACCGTGAGGCATTAGCAATGTATAAACGATCTTTATCGTTACTCCCGACAAATGCTCCGGCACTTTTCAATGCCGGAATGCTTTCCGTAAAATTTGGCGAAACCGGAGTTTCCCGTCAATATCTCGAAACATTGAAATCACTCGATGCGGAATCAGCTAAGATACTTGAAAGATATATTAAATTTATGGATAGATAATAAATTGAATTAAAAAAATGACCGAACAAACACTTACAAAAGAAATGCAGGAGCACACCTATGCGATTATGAATCGTGTGGAGGATTCGCATTGGTGGTTTGTCGGGCGGCGGGCGATTCTTGAATCCTTTCTTGAGAAAATAATTCAAAATTCAAAAGAACAATCCAAAATCCAAAATCTAAATCCTAAAATCCTCGACGTGGGTTGTGGGACGGGAGCAAATTTGGAGATGCTTGCTAATTTCGGTGATGCGGAAGGCGTTGATGTTTCGGATGAGGCTTTGGAATTTTGCCGTAAGAAAGGTTTGGATGTTCATAAAAGTTTAGCGGAAAAGTTACTGTTTGAAGACGAGAATTTCGATGTTGTTACGGCTTTGGATGTAGTTGAACATTTGGATGATGACGTGGCGGGTTTAAAGGAAATGTACCGCGTATTGAAAAAAGGCGGTAAAACTTTGATATTTGTTCCGGCGTTTATGTGGCTGTGGGGCGTGCAGGACGATATTTCAAATCACCGCATACGATACACAAAAAAGCAGATCGTCGAGCGTTTGGAAAAAGCAGGATTTCAAATTGAACGGGCGACCTATGCGAACATTACATTTTTCGCACCGATTTTGGCGGGCAGAACTTTGATGAAAATTATCGGCGTAAAACCGGAATCGGAAAATAATATAAATGTTTCGGCGTTAAATGGCGTTTTGGGCAAAATTTTTAGTGCAGAGAAATATTGGCTAAACAAATTCGGATTTCCATTTGGAGTTTCGATTGTAATCGTGGCTAAGAAAAAATGAAGGATTTGATTTCCAAAATTAAAAAATGGCACATAGTTTTAATTTTATCGTTTCTACTATTTATGCCATTTCCAACTGAGATGGTTCCTAAATGGGAAATGCAGGTTGTTGATAGTGAAAATCAGCCTATGGCAAATGTGCGAACTGAGCAAAGTTGGCAAAGTTATACTTTTTTCTTTACTCGCGGATACGATTCGAGATGCACAGATTCAAAAGGAAAAATTGTTTATCCAAAAAGATATTTATGGGCAGGAATAATTTCCAGAATTGTTTCACCAATTTGGGCAAATGTAATGACACTTGCCCATGGAAGCACTGGAACAGACGCAAATATTCAGGTTTTTGATAACCATTACATTTCTGATAATTATTACTGGCGAGAGCGAGAAAAAATTTACACAAGGAAAAGAGGTAAATTGCCTCAAATAGCTATTGCTGAAAAACGTAATTCTTTAAGACAAAGTTATGATTGCAAATAAAACTATTGCTTTTTGTCCTCTATCATAATCATTCCCACAAAATAATTTTTTCTGTTATTATTTCAATTCACAAATCTTGTTTTTTAACCACTAATGAGTCAAACAAAATTAAAAATTGTATCTAATTTGGAAGAAAATGAAGAGAAACCGGAGTTGTCGCTTTTTCTGCCGGTTTTAAATGAAGAAGAAAACCTGCGTCCGATGCACGCGAAGATTTCCGAATCATTGGAAAATTTAGGCAAGACGGCGGAAATTATTTATGTTGACGATGGTTCGACGGATAATTCTTTGCAGGTTTTACGGGAAATTGCGGCGGGAGATGAAAGAGTTCGGGTAATTTCTCTGCGTCGAAATTACGGGCAGACGGCGGCGATGGCGGCGGGGATTGATGCGGCGAAAGGTGAGATTTTAATTCCGATGGATGCCGATCTGCAAAACGATCCGGGCGATATAAAAAGGCTGCTTGATAAATTGGATGAAGGTTTTGATGTCGTTTCGGGTTGGCGGAAAAACAGACAAGACAAACTTTTTACGCGAAAAATTCCGTCTTGGATTGCCAACAGCATAATTTCAAAAATCGGCGGCGTTCAGCTTCACGATTACGGTTGTTCATTAAAAGCATATCGGCGGGATGTCATACAAGATGTAAGACTGTATGGAGAAATGCATAGATTTATTCCTATTTACGCAAGTTGGGCAGGGGCGAAAGTTGCGGAAATTCCCGTCGAACATCATCCGCGAACGATGGGAAAATCGAAATATGGACTTTCCCGCACCATCAAAGTAGTATTTGACTTGATAACGATAAAATTTTTAGCGGCTTATCAAACCAAACCTTTGTATGTGTTCGGTTCGTTCGGTTTGATTGCATTTGTTATTTCAGTTATTGCGGGAATTTTGGCGTTTGTTCTGAAATTCATTTACGGCGTGTCTTTTATTTTAACGCCGCTGCCTTTAATTGCCATTGTTTTGCTGGCAATAAGTGTTCAGTTTTTTTTAATGGGTTTGCTGGCGGAACTTCTCGTGCGGACGTATCACGAATCACAGGACAAAGCGATATATTCGGTGCGTGAAAAAATAGGTTTTTCAAACGCGGAAGACTAAGATGAAAATCCAAAATCCAAAATCACAAATCCAAAATTGAAATATGTGTGGAATTGCAGGTTGGGCAAATTTAAATTCCGACAAACCGCCGTTGTTTGGCGACGAAGTAATTCTGAATTCGATGTGCAATCGGATGCGGCACAGAGGACCTGATTCGGAAGGGCTCTGGGTTGGAACAGGCGTTGCACTCGGAATGCGTCGGTTGGCGATTATTGATTTGAAAACCGGTGAACAGCCAGTCTGGAATGAAGATAAATCCGTTGTCGCCATTATGAACGGTGAAATTTATAACTTTCAGGAATTAAAAAAAGGTCTGGAAGAATGCGGACATAAATTTATAAGTCAGACGGATACGGAAGTTATACCGCATTTATACGATGAACTCGGAGAGGATTTTTTAGACGTTTTAAACGGAATGTTTGCGATTGCCTTGTGGGATACACGCTCAAAAAAACTGATTCTGGCACGCGACAGATTCGGCGAAAAGCCTCTTTATTACGGCATCTTTAATGATAAACTTTACTTTGCCTCCGAGCCGAAAGTTCTTCTCGCACATCCCGAAATAAATCCGAATATCAATCTGGAAGCTCTCCAGCATTATCTTTCCTACGATTATGTTCCCGCACCGCTTTCGATCTTTGAAGGAATTTACAAACTCCCCGCCGCACATAAACTTATTTGGAAAAATGGAGAATTTGAAACCTCCCGTTACTGGAATTTGAGTTTTCAGAAAGATGAAAAAAAACCGTCCGTCAATGAAGCGTCGGAAAAACTCCGGGAACTTTTATCCGAATCTGTTAAGCTGCGTTTGATTTCCGATGTTCCGCTCGGCGTTTTACTTTCGGGAGGTGTTGATTCCTCAGCGGTTGCGGCTTATGCGGCACAACATTCGACACAAAAAGTAAAAACTTTCTCGATTGGTTTTGAGGAAGATTCCTTTGACGAGTCAAAATATGCACGCGAGGTGGCGACACATCTCGGAACGGAACATTTTGAAGAACGTCTGAGCGTTGAAACCGCCGGAAATTTAATCACCGAAATTGGGAACTGGCTTGACGAGCCGCTTTCGGACGGTTCGCTGCTTCCGACATTTTTGCTTTCGCGTTTTGTCCGCAAGCACGTCACGGTTGCACTCGGCGGTGATGGCGGTGATGAGATTTTTGCCGGTTATCCGATGTATTACGGACATAAAATGGCTAAAGTCTATGACGCAATTCCGCGTTTTGTGCGTTCCGGCGTGATAGAACCGATTGTCAATAATTTATCCGTCAGCACTGATAATCTTTCATTCGATTACAAAGCCAAGCGTTTTGTTTCATCTGCCAATTACGATCAGGTTGAACGTCATCATTCCTGGTTCGGTTCTTTTTCCAAGGAAGAAAAACAAAAACTTCTCGGCAAAAATTTGAAATCCGCAATAAAGAATTTAGACGTTTATGAATCCGCCCGAAAACTGCTGATAAATTGTGATGCCGAAGACGAGATCGAGCAGATGCAGTATTTGGATATGAATTTTTACCTGGCGGAAGATATTCTGACAAAAGTTGACCGGGCGAGTATGGCGGTTTCGCTCGAAGTTCGAGCTCCGTTTCTTGATCATCACGTTGCGGAATATGCCGCTTCGCTTCCTCTCGAATATAAATTAAAAGGCAAAACTACAAAATATATCTTAAAAAAAGCCGTCAATGATCTGCTTCCGAAATCAATTGCCAAACGTCCCAAAAAAGGATTCGGAATCCCGATTGCAAAATGGCTGAAAGGAGATTTAAATCCGCTTCTGCACGATATGCTCTCAAGCGAACGTCTGATTCAGCAAGGTTTTTTTGATGATAAATTCGTGCAAAAACTAATAAGCGAACACGAACAAGGTAATGCTAACAACTATAAACAACTCTGGACTCTGCTTGTTTTTCAACTTTGGTATGAAAATTTTCTAAGCTAATTAGTCATCGAGAGCAGAACTTTCATCACGTTTTTCTGTCCCGCTTTTTCCATTGCTTTGATTCCATCGGAAAGAGGAAATTCATCCGAGATCAGAGTTTCCACATTTATTTTGCCTTCTTTTAAAAGGTCTAAAGCGGGCGAAAATAATCCGCAGCGTGAGCCGACAATCGTAATTTCATCAACCACCACACGCCACGCTTCCCACGTCGGTTTGCCTGAGAAAGTGGATTTTAAAACCAGTTTTCCGCGTGGTTTTAGTAAATCCAGAGCCGTTTCAAAACCGCTTTCAGCTCCCGACGCTTCAACGACGACATCGAATTCGCGTTTCATTTTTTTTGCGTCATCAAGCAAAATACCTTCGACATCTCCGCTCTGCTCCGCCGTATCCAATTTATTTCGATGCTTACCGATAAGTTTCAAATTGCCGCTCTTTAACGCTAAACTCCACGCACACAAAATTCCCAATTTGCCGTCGCCGACAACCGCAACCTGCATTTCGGGCAAAATTTCAACCTGTTCGGTAATGCCGTAAGCCGCCGCCAAAGGTTCGGCAAAAACGGCTTGCTCGTCCGAAACTTCGTCGGGAACTTCAAAAAGATTCCGCGTCGGTAAGTTAAGAAATTCCGCGTGGCAGCCGTCGCGTCCGATTATTCCCAAAACCGTCCGGTTTTCGCAATGCCGCGAATCGCCTTTTCTGCATCTGTCGCACGTGCCGCAGCCCGCATTTATTTCGCCGACAACTCTTTTGCCGACTAATTCGGGCGAATCTGTCGCTTCTTCGACTACACCGACAAATTCGTGTCCGATTGTTCCTTCAAATCCTGCATAACCACGGACAATTTCCAAATCCGTATTGCAAATTCCCGATTTTACAACACGAATTAATGCTTCATTTTTTCGATGCGGCTTTTCGATTTCGGCTAATTTTAATTTGTTATCTTTAAAACTCAGTGCTTTCATATATTCATTTTTCAAAATATGATAAAAAAAATCGTCTTTTTCGTAGTTAAATCTTTCAATATGTATTATCATATTTTGCCCGAAAGATAACGGGAAATAAAACAGATAAACATCAGATTTCGAAAAGGTGGGGATTTTAAAATGAAAAAAAATGCGTTGGCAGCCTTCGGGCTTTTAATTTCACTCGTTTCAGCAGGAGTTGTTTTTGGAAATAATGTTTCAACAACCGGCAATATTAATGTCATTAAACAAAATAAAATTACACTCGAACAAGCCAAAAAAATCGCTCTGAAAAAAGTTGAAGGCAAGATTGAAGATGAATATACGATAGAAAACGAGGACGAAGTCGTTATCTCTTATGTTTTTATAATTAAAGATAAAGCGGGAAAAACTTTTGAAGTCCAAGTTGATGCAGACGATGGCGAAATTTTAAGTTCTGAAGAACAAACCGATGACTTAAAAGATCAGGATTCGCAAAAACCGCCTCAATTTAATTTCAGCTAAAAACGGCTTAATGAGCGGATAACGGATAATATTTTTTCTCTTTATTTTCCATTTTCCGTTTTCCATTTTCCGTTCTCCAATTATTTTCCGTTTTCCATTTTCCATTTTTCACTTTCCATTATTTTTTCATCAACGCTTCGCAGATGCAGATCTCTTTGCGGAAATGGAATTTCGATTCCGGCTTCTTTCAATATGGCGTGAACTGCGAAAGTCAGATCGCTTCTGATATTTACCCAAGTATCGTGTTCCGTCCACGCACGCAGTTGAAAATCGAGTGAGTTATCGCCGAAGCCGACAAAAATTGTTCGCGGTGCGGGTTCGTCCAGAACTTCTTCATTATCCAAACCTACTTTTGTCAGCAGTTCCATAATTTCTTCGGGATTGCTTCCATAAGCCACGCCGACATTTATTTCGAGTCTTCGACGCGGATCGGAAAATGTCCAGTTCGTAACTTCTTCAGAAATCAATTGTCCATTCGGCACAATAATTTCCGAACCGTCAAGCGTGCGAAGAACGCTGGCACGTAAGCCGATCTGCTGAAGATTGCCCTGATGAGTGCCGATTTGAACAAAATCACCCACTTTTACGGGGCGTTCAAAAAGCAGAATTAAACCCGAAACAAAATTATTGACGATATTCTGCAAACCGAATCCCAAACCGACACCGACTGCACCCGCGAGAATTGTAAATTTCGTCAGGTCAATACCGAGAGCGGCAATTGCAAAAACGAATCCGCCAACCAGCAGTATGTAATGAAGCACAGTCGAAATCGCATAAGGAACGCCGCCCGCCAGATGCACACGCGGATAGACATCTTCCTGTAAAATAAAACGTATGAGCCGCGAAACCGCAAACGTCAGCCAGATCGTAACCGCAAAAATGATGACATCGCTCAGAGAAATCGCAACCGAACCGATAACCAGTTCGGTGGTTAGCCATTTATATAAATAATCAAACAGAGTTTGGCGGATGGAAAGCAAATTCAGCGTCAGAACCGCCCAGAGAATAATTGCCGCCCATTTTAAAACCTTGAAAATTGTTCTTTCAACCAGTTCGGGATAATTTTTGACCATTCCCAGCTTGGAAAGCGGACCGATGTGAAACGCAAAAGTAAGCAGACTTCTGATTATCTGAACCGCTGCATAAAGAACCAATGCAATATAAGAACTTCCCAGAATACCGTTGCCGATAAGATTTGAAAGACTTACAAAACCGAGCAGATTAGCGATCAAAGCGATTGCCAATATACCTAAAAAATACGGAATTACTTTTTTAACAACGATGAAAATGCGTTGGTGTTTGACTTCGATCTTGCTTGAAAGCCTTTTTGAACGCAGAAACCAAACCAGAAAAATTATCGCTCCCGACATTTCCGCTAAAAATAAAATCCGCGAGAGCAGCGGCAGAGTAGCGGTTATTTGCCGAAGTTGGTCTAAAAAATAAAAAATCACCAGAGCGTTGAGAATCGGAAAAAGCGGGCGTTCCAAAATGCGGCGTAAATAAATTATTCCGGGAATCAGAGCCGCCGCTCCGAGTATTGCGGAAAGCATACGCGGAGCTTGCGGATAAAACCAACTGCTCAACATTATTGAAAGTATCAAAGCTCCGACAACAGGATAGCGGAAGGCGGAAAAAGCGGTTTTTAATTCCGGGTCTTCCTTAACCATTGGACGCAGACGCTTTCTTGCCCAGAACAATATTCCCGTAAACATCAGAAATATAAGTCCGTGAATAATAAACCCGTCGCTCCGCCGGTTAGCATATTCGCTCAAAGCATTAATTTGCGTAGCGTAAGAATCTCCCGCTTCCGTAACCATTCCGCCCAACGAATCAGTGCTTCTGCTTGCGTTCCAAATCGGCGGACTGTCTTTTACAAAAAGGTGTGTTAAGGCTTCTTGCCGAACCTCGGTAATCGAAGCCAGCGTTTCCTTTATCCTTGTTTCTTCCTTTATGACACGGGTTTGCAGAGTCAGAAGTTGTCCGCGTTGGGCTTGAATCTGTTTTTCGGTTTTTTCAATTAGAGCAAATATTTTATTTATTTGCTGCAAAATCTCGGCGGGAATTTCCGTTGCGGTTTCGGTTGATGTGCTTGTCTGAGAATTTGAATTAATGCTCTGATTATTTGCGTTAATACTTTGCGTATTTACATTAATATTCTGATTGGTTTTATCAAATACTTCGGATTTATTGAGCGATTTTAAAGTTTTTTCCCACAATTCTCTGTAATTTCTTAATTCTTTCAGGTAATTATCCAAAGCGGTAATCTGTGTTTTCAAATCGCCTTGCCAGACGGGTATATTTTTGGCGAGCCCCTTCCAATCCTGTTCCACAACACGAAGCGTTTCGAGCGAAGGACGTGCCGTCAGCAGATTTGTAGTTTCCGAAACTCTCGAATCAAGTTCTTCTTTAAGTTTCGGCAATTCAGATTCAATCACCGAAATACTCGGACTGTCATCAATATCGCTTTGGATTTTCCTTAATTGTTTCGCTGTTGCTTCGGCTTCAGTTATGACATCAGAAATAGGAACGGGTGTCGGAACGGGTGTCGGCGTTGGACTTGGGCTGGATGCAGATTGATTCGTGTTGCTTTCCGATTTCTCATTTTCCTGTGCGTGAACAGAAAATCCGAAACTCGGCAAAATTATAATTATTACCGAAAATATAAAAAGTTTTGGTAATAATTTATTTGTTCTGATTGATGTCATATCATTAAATTAAAGCAATTTAGATTTGAAAACTTATAATCCTCCTTTGCGTATTTGACGGTTTGGCGGGAACTAAATTCTTCAGCAAGTAATACTCCCGCAAAGCAGCAAAGGAGCAAAGAAAAAATCAAAGAAGATTTAACTTATTTTTACACGAGTGCTTATCAATTATATTTTAGTTTTCTTTCTGCAAAATAATAACTTAACAATAATTTCTATTTAAAAGAAACGTCCTAACGAAAAATAGACCTTTCTGCGTCCGCCTTCGCCGAGACTTCCGCCGACAAATATGGGACCGACGGGAGTTTCCAAAAATGCTCCGCCCGTAATGCTTTGGCGATAATTTGCCGAACCGAATCTCTCGAAAACTGTTCCGCCTTCATACCAACCGCCGAGATAAAATTTTCCGCCGATAAGCGACGGCAGAGCATAAGTTTCACGTAAAAAACCAAAACCGCCGCGTACGAAATTACTGCCGCGAAACTCCTCACTTCCATAACCGCCGACATTGAATAAACCGCCGACTGTAAATTGCTGAAATGTCGGTGCGGTTCTGCCGAAAGTAGTTCCGCCCGCACCGAAGCCGAGAGCGATGTATTGTTCATTTATCGGACGACGGGCATTAAATTTTATTTCGGCTTGCGGAAATCCGCCCGTTGCTCCGGGAGCATCAAAATAATAATTCAACGAACTGTTTAACCTTACGCCGCGTGTCGGAATCTGTGCCTTGTCCGCTCCGTCAAAATTATATTCAAGCGAAATGGCGTTGGATAAGCCGCTTAATTCCGGCAGAAGCGGATCGCCGATTCGCCTTGAAACGCTTTGATAACCGATTTTATAACCAAGCCGCACTTCACTTTTAGGATTGATCGAATAGCCGAAATCAAGTCCGACGTTTGCCGTTTTGAATGAAAATTCCGCAAGTCTTTCTCCATCTTGATAAAATCCGACTTTTCTATTTTGAAAAAGTGCATTCGGTGCAATAAAAAAGCGGCTTTCGCCAACGGGACGAAAATATTCGCTGGCGAGCAGAGTTCTTGAACCGATGCTGAAATCATTTCGCCATTCAGAACCGAAACCGCCGACATCATAAAAGGTTAAACGTCCGCGAGCATTGAAATTCGTTGTGTCCGATTCGCTGTTATTTACTTCCAATCCGACATCGAGATCGGTTTTTCCGGCGGTGCGTTCCAGCGAATCGTAAACTCTTATGAGCAGACCGTCTTTTCCATTTTTGTTTGTTAATTCATAACCTAAACTCTCAAATCTTTTTGTCCCGGTCAGTTCCGTCAGATCGGTTTCAACCGCACTTTTATCAAGCGGCTTATTTATAAATTCTCCGCTTAATTTCTCTCTGATGATTTGCCTTTCCTTTGACGATTCTTCTCCTTCAACCGCCAAAAAATCAATTCTCGGTGTAGTTTCGGGAATTTGCCGACTGCGGCGTGCGGCTAGATGTGCCTGCCATTCGTTTTCATTAAGCGAAAGACTTTGCAAAAATGCGGCTTTTTGTTTCGTTCCTTCGTATCCGAGTTCGATAATTGCTTTGCTCTGGTTAAAATCCGACGTAGTATAATTTTTTAAATCGGGTGCAATAATAAAATCCGCCTGCCGCAAACTTCGTCTGGAATTTTCAATCGTAGCGACAATAAATGTCTGACCTAAAATGCTGATTAATGTATTTAAAGATTCCCGATTCCCGATTTGCGTTTCGATATTGACAACGATAATTATGTCCGCTCCCATATCTTTAGCGACATCGGTTGGAATATTATTAAGGATTCCGCCGTCGGCAAGAATTTTTCCGTTAATTTCAACGGGAGTAAAAACTCCCGGAATCGCCATCGTCGCCCGCAGGGATTGCTGCAAAGAGCCGCTTTTCAACACAACCGTTTCGGCATTCAGCAAATCCGTTCCGACGGTGCGGAACGGAATCGGTAAATTGTCAAAATTTTCAATCTCGCTGTAAGGCAAAAACAAATTATCTATCGCCAAACCGATTTCAAATCCCGGATTAAGACTGTTCGGAAGTTTCAAACCTTTCAGATTTCGCCCTTTTAATGAAAGGCTTCCCGGCAGATTCCGGCGGTCTTCCTTGCGGCGGTAACTCAATTGTTCGTAAGAAGGCTGTCCGCTCAAAAGTTTGTCCCAATCGAGCGTCGCGACCAATTGCTCCATCTCGGCAGCTGATTTTCCCGTCGCATAAAGCGATCCGACCAGCCCGCCCATACTCGCCCCCGCAATATAATCAATGGGAATTCGATTTTCTTCCAAAACCTTTAAAACCCCGATATGTGCAAATCCTCTCGCCCCGCCGCCGCTTAAAACCAAACCGATTCTCGGACGTTTCGCCGGCTTGTCGTTCTGGCTGGGATTGATACTTTGACCGTGGACGGCAAATAGAGAAATATGCAGAAGGATAATAATTAATATTGCTTTCATATTTTAATTCCCGAATCGTCTGTTTTTATTATTGTCCGGCGAACGGGTTAGGATGCCAAAGTTTCGATAATGTTTTGCTTGAATGTATAAGGAATAAAAAGGCAAAAAGCAAAAGATAAAAGGCAAAAGCAAGAAACACAATATTTCCTAGTCTTTATTTTTACCCTTTTACTTTTTACTTTTTGAGGCTTTCCTCAAATAATTTTGCTGAAACGGTCAAAAAATCGTGGGCAGTAACGATGCCGATAAGTTTATTATCTTTAACAACGGGCAAACATCCGATGCCTTTTTCACGCATAATTTTTAGGGCTTCCAAAGAATCTGTTTCGGGCGAAATGGTTGTTATGTCCGTTTTCATCACATCGCGGACGGCGATTGGAGCTTCGTTTTTTAGTTTGTCATTCGCCAGAATTTGCAGCAATTCGCGGCTTGAAATAAGCCCGACCAGATTTCCCGAATCATCCTCGACGGGAACGTGGCGGATATGTTTCCAGTTCATCAAGCTCGCCGCAAAATCAATTACATCTTCAGGACGCACCGTAAATAAATCCTTCGCCATAAAACGCTCGACGGTGCGGTAATTATCTATCCAATCAGTTTTTTCCGTGATCGCTGCAAGTTCCCATTTATGAACTGGTTTTTTGCTTTCCTGATTTTTTATAAGTGCGTATGTAACCGCCCGCATACGCACATTCATTTTTTCATTCTCATCCATTTCATCAAACGATTCGAGCATCCAACCAGCTCCCGTCCTTTGTGCTTCGGCACGTTTTTCGATCACGCCTAAATATTTTTCAATATCCGTATTATTAACCCCAACGCTCTCTAAACCATTTTTCGCAAGCGGCAGAAGTTCATCTAAAATCAGACGTTTCGCCCGATAACCCTGTCCGTCAAGCCAGACGATTTGAGATTTCAAACCGTAACGTGCAACGCTGAAAAAATTCTCCTTCGCATCATCAAACGACATTTTTTTTGTTACGTCACCGTATTCCTTCGGCAAAGCGATCATCAAACCCAAAAAGAAAGCCGCATTTGCCATCTCGTCCAAAATCGTCGGACCCGACGGAAGGAATCTCGCTTCGACACGAAGACTCGGTTTTCCATTCATCACGCCGTAACAAGCCCGATTCCAACGCCAAACCGTTCCGTTGTGCATTCCCCAGGCATGTAATTTCGGAATCCCGCCGTTTCTTAAAACTTCCAGCGAATCTTCCTCAATATCTCTGGTTAAAATAATTCGGAAACGGGTCAGGTCTTCGTGAAATAATTCGAGCATCGAATCCTTCACCCAATCGTCGCCGAAATTTACACGAGTCGGCATCGAGCGTGCCTGATGAACGGGCGAGCGTGTATCGGTGGCGTGCTGAAAAAGTGCGATGCGTGTTTCGCTCCACAAACGATGTCCGAGAAAAAGCGGCGAATTAACCGCACTTGCCAGAACGGGTGCGGCAATCGCCTGCGACCAGTTGTAACAGTTGATAAATTCGCTGATCGGAACTTGCAGATGCACCTGAAAACTTGCGTTACAAAACTCTGTAAAAATATCCTGCAAATGTAAGGTCAATTCGTCCAAACCTTTTATATTTATAATGCGGTCATCGCCCTGCATTTCGGTTAAGATTCGGTTTAATTCCTGATAACGTGCGAAAGGCGTGAGATTTTTAATAACTAAATCCGACTGCTCGATGGTCGGCAAAATTCCGACAAGTGCCACATCACCGTCAAATTTCTTTATCGAATTTTTAACTTTTCCGATCAATTCATAAAGTTCATTTTCCAGTTTGCTCAAACAATCGCCCGTAAAATCCAGCGGCGTGAGATTTGCTTCTAAATCAAATAGTCCGATTTCCGTCGTCAGGCGTTTATCATTCGCTTCTTCAAGAACTTCCAACGCAAGCGGAGCAGGCAGCATTGCCGAATCTACAAGAAACATTTCCTGCTCCGCTCCGATTCGCAGAGGTTTGTCTTCAAACATTTTCTGCTCGAACATCTTTTCAAGAGCCTGCAAATCATTGAGAACCGCTTTTGTAAATTCACGCAGTTTGCTTTCATCGGCTTGAGTTGTAACTTTCGGATCACCCATATTTTTTTTTAATTATTTCCCATTTTTCTTTGAAAGGCTACTCTGCATATCCAAACTCGTCAAGCCGAACACTTCGCGTTATAATTAAATCAAAATTTAGATGAACAAGAGGAAAATTATGACGGAAATTAAATTTACGAAAGAACAATTGGAAAAACGCCGCGATGAAGTCAGAAAACAATTGGGCGAAGTCAATGAAGATGAAAGAATCGAGCTTGATAATGATATGGAAGATCAGGCGATTCAGATGGAACAGCACGAAGTTTCCGTTACGATGGAAGAAAATCTGCGTAAAGAATTAATTCAGATCGAAGATAAATTACTTGAAATGGATGAACGAGAAGCGTAAATTTGAGCAGAAAACTGGAATAAAAAAGAAGCTGCCCACGCTTTTACGTCCAATAATTTTTGTTAGGCTTTTCTTACGGACAGGCAAGCCCTTTGTTTATGCTAATCGCACATTAGACTAATCCGCAACCGATTAATTTGGTAATGGCATTAGATTTGCAAGTACAGCAGTTGAAAAAAAAACGTATTAAAAGAATTCACTTTTAATACGAACAAATATTGATTAAATTTCCTACATTCGTTATTGGGTGTAGCTTTTTCAAAAACAGGGGAAGAATGATTATGAAACTTTTTAACTTTTTTAGATTTGCAAGGATCGGAGCGTTAGTTTTTTGCTTAACGATTTTGACGGCTGTTTCGGCATCCGCACAAAATAGTAACGCCAACGTAACCGGTATGGACCGAACAGAAGTTCAAACCGTCGAACGCGATAACGACACAGATTGGGGTTGGCTTGGATTACTCGGTTTAGCTGGTTTAGCCGGATTACTGCCGAAAAAGCGTGCAGTTGAAGTTCGCGAAAATCGAACCGTCCGCGATGACTCTACTACAAACAGAACTTAAAATTTTGTGTATAGATAGACATAAAAATAAAGCCGCGAGAGCTCATTTAGCTTCGCGGCTTTATCAATTTAGTATGCAAAATGCGGGCTGGAAACGTGCTAAATTCAATACTAAGCGGCACGATGGGTGTAATTGATGCCCCAGAGAACTTTGCTGACTCCATATTCCGCTTCCTCACCAAGAGTTTATGTAGTCGTAGACAAGCTAAAATTAACCGTACAAGATTATTAAGAGAAGCTGTTTTACCCTCACGTCCAATGATTTGTTCGACAGCCCGTTATTGCAGAGACACCGTTTTATTATTTGGTGCATACCATTTCAAATGCCCGCCTTCAGACCACAGATAACCAATATGCCGCTCGATTGGAATACCTTTTTCTAAAATGTCCGCCGCGTAAATTTCTCCCGAAACTTCAAAACCAATCAAGCCAAGATTGAAAGGCACAATTGAAAATATGTGCGTTCCAATGTCCTTCAACCATTCATCAACGAGAACTTGCCAATCTCTGTGAGCAAAGCCAGCCGCATCGAAGGGATAACCGCCTAGGTCATAAGCCTTGCCCAACGCACCTGTCGGAAGATAAAAATCTAACCAATCAGAACCGTCGTCTTCACGAATGACACAACTTCCGCAAGCTACTTTCTTTCCGTCAGGCAGTTGTGCCAAACCGTAAAGGTGCATCCGGTCAATTACTGACGGCGACGGTTCAACTTTCTTCTGCTCGTCCGGCTCAACGTCGTTTTCAAGATAGCAACCTTGCAAAGATGGGTATTCCCACAAGACTCGTAATGCTTCAAATAATCGTTCGTCAGATGGTTCACCAAGTTCAATAGCAAGTTCATAGAAACCGCCAAACCAAACATTTTGAGGCGTGAATTTCATAATCGTTTAGGAACAAGCGAAGCTGTCGAACTTTGTATTCTCCCGAATTAAATTTGTATTATACAGAATTGTTTATATTCTATTTTAATTTGAAAAGTCAATAAATATCTTGCTTTAGAAGTTATTTTAAAAGGAAACTTGCGATTCCGCATAAACAATTACCGCGAATTATTAAAATCTCCTTTAAAACCGCCGAATAAAATTTATATTGGAAGAAGCTAAACGATTCCGCTATATTCGATGAATTTTATGCCAGAGCATTCTCATCGCCGGAATCGCGGACGAAGATGCAGGTTGAGTAGGTTTTCTCAACCATTTGCCGCATAAATTCAAAATCCAGATTATCGGGCAAACCAAACACATTTAAATCGGCTTGCGGTGTCCGTTTAACGCATTCGTCAAGACCGCAATGTTCGACCAGAACATCCGCGTCGGGAATTCGTGCAAGAACGATTAAATTTTCCAGATATTCCTTTGCAGGTGCGACATTTTCGGCTTCCCCGATTGCCGAGATCATACTGATTCTTCCTTTCCAATCGCGGTTTATCTGATAAGAGATCAGAATTGCCAAATCCAGATTGCCGAGTTCCATACTCAAGTGCCAGTCGGGGCTTTGATCCCGCAGCCACACATTTATAATTTTCTTTCTGCCCAGACGTGCTTTTGAATGTTCGGCAAAAAGCAAAACTCCGAGGCGGCTCTTGTGAGATTTGTTGATTATCATTTTTATTTCGGCTTCCCGTTTTTCATCACCTCGATTCGGCAGAGGCAGTAAAATTACGTTCGGACGAAAAAATGCACCGCTCAAAGACTGCATTCCCGCCAAAACGCTTTTGCCGTATTCTTCCGAATCAATAATCGTCGCCGTCGCAAAAACACCTTCTTCTCTGAAATTCTGTGCCAAAGCAGGCAGTTTAACTGTTAAAAGTTCACGATTTTCTTCATCTCCGCCGACCAAACCGACCAATTTTACCGAACCTTTCGGATTAGCAACTTCCCGTACAAAATTAAATGCTCCACGCATTGTACTTGGGTCTTCGACGGGAATCAGCAAATTTGGTCGCCAGGCTCGTTCTTGTGCCGTCGGCAATTCGGCGACACGCTTTGCCGCCCATTCCGCCAATGAAACAAACAAACCGCTTCGCACGTCCTGAAACGGATTGGCAAGTTGGCGTTTAATCAAAATCCCGTAAAAAACGATAACGATAATCAGCGAAATCAGACTAAATGTAGAATTAATAATAAACATCGCAAAAAAGCAACCTAACGCACCGATCAGCGGAACGATTCGCGGCACTTTTAGAAGCGGACGAAAACTTATCAGACCGAGGCTTTGTTCAATCAGCACGACCACATTTATCATTGCGTAGGTGATGAGAAAAAACATCGTAATTAGTGGTGCAACCGCATTCAAATCACGTAAAAACAAAGCGGCAAGAACAATTGCTCCCGTCAGCCACATCGCTTTTCGCGGCTCACCCGTCGGCGAAACTTTGGCAAGCCATTTCCCGGCGGGCAAAATACCGTTTTCGCCGAGTGCCTGCAAAATCCTTGGAGCTCCGACGAGTGAAGAAAGCCCTGAAGAAAATGTTGCTCCAAGAAGTCCCGCCAAAACAATCGGACCCCACAAGGCACGGTCAATCATAATCGTATAGAAACTTGCGAGTTCATTCATCGTCGCCATTCGTGCCAGCCAATAAGCCAGAGCCATATAAATCACAAGGCTGATCCCAATCGCACTCATCGTGCCGAGCGGAATCGCCCGACGCGGATTTTCCAGATCGCCCGACATATTCGCTCCCGCCATAATCCCCGTTGCCGCCGGAAAAAAAACGGCAAAAACTATCCAGAAATCCGCCCCTCGAAAATTATTTTCCGGCGAACCCGGAAAAGTTCCCCACCACGTAACGGGCTGCAATTCGGTTACGGTAAAAAATGTGCCGAAAATAGAAATGAGCGAAGCGGCAATAATCACCATAATGAAATATTGAATTCGAAACGCAAAACTTGTGCTGATATAAGCAATTCCAAACAGAACCGCGAATGTGCAGATGTCAACAGCAAGCGGCGGATGCGTCGGAAATAAATAAAGCCAGCCTTCGCGGAAACCGAAAATATACATCGTAACGGCTAAGGCTTGCGACACATACAGCGGAATTCCGAGCGAGCCGCCGACTTCGATGCCGAGCGATTGAGCAATGATCGAATAAGCTCCGCCCGCCCCGATTCTGATATTCGTCGTGATCGAAGACATCGAAAGCCCCGTGCAAGCCGTGATCAAAAACGCCAGCAAAATAATCAGCCACGCCCCGCCAAGCCCTGCATTACCGACAACCCAGCCTTCCCGCAGATACATTATTACACCGAGAATAGTTAAAAGCGTCGGTGTAAAAACTCCGGCAAACATACCGAACTTTTTGCGTTCCGTCTGTGTCTGCTCGTCAACCTTTTCCTGCAAACTGCCCGTATGTTCCGCCATATTTATTTTGGAGATTGCCAAATTGTTATTGATTTAAGTAGTTATGAGGATAACATTTTACGGGAAAAAAGTTTAGAAAATTCGAGATTGTTTTAACTATTACTGGATGAATATTTCAGAAAAGAAATATAAAAAAGGCAAAAGCGAAAATGTGAGTCTTCACTTTTGCCTTATATCTTTATACTTTTGCCTTAAATTTTACCATTCGGCAAACCGAGCATCTGAAGCGGAGATTCAGTTGGCGACCAGAATTTTGCGATCCAAAACCACTGCATCGCTCCGACGACAAACAAGAAAATCGTATTCAAATAAAGCCCATCGCTCGAAACCGGACTAAGCTGCAAATAATGATTCGCCGCAATTATCACCGGAACGACAAAAAGACTACACGGCAAAGACAAAAGCAGAGCAAGAATATTGAGTGCGAGAATAGACATTTCAAGCTGCTGTGAATCAAAACCGAACCAATGAAACGCAAGCAAAACAAGCGAAATAATTCCAACCGCCGACCAAATCTTCTTCAAATTAAATTTAATTTTCATTTTTTTACTCCTTTAAGTTTGATAGCTGTTTAGACACCGGCTTTGATAGATTTGTTCCCGAATCACTGAAAGTTTCCCGATGTGATCTCAAACATTCTCACCGGATATACCTAAAACAACGCGAATCTGCACCAAAACATTAGTGCAGATTCGCGTTGTTTTTTTTTACGAGAGTTTTACGTAATTTTCTTTATTTTATTTTAACAACATACGCAAAATCTAGAGTACCTGAATGACGACGACCTTAACTTTATTGCCGTTACCGTTTGTAATAACAGGGTAAGCCTGCGTGCTTGTAAATTGCAGTTTGCCGTTTTGGAAAATTTCCGCATGGATAACGTAGCGGTTTTTTTTATTAATCAGGTTGGGATCATAACGCAGATCAAAATCAAACGGCACTTGTTTTCCATTGGCATTGATCGTTTGTTCGGCAATTATTTCCGCTTCTGCATCTGCTTTTGAAACGTCGAGCAGTTGAACTTTGATAATCGCACCCGGCGGAAGTGCGATACGCTGCAAATATCGGACAGTTCCCGTAACGCTTGGCGTATTTTGCTCTGCATTATCCGAATTTGCTTTAAAAACCAAAGTTAATTTGTCGTCTTTATACAAATTTAATGTGTCGCCTTGAATTTCAAAGCGTGTCGTTTCGCCCAGTATTTGTAAAAAGATCGTTTCAAGAAGATTTGCATCCGCATTAATACACGCCCGTTTTGTGCTGATTATTGGTGAAAACTTCAAACCCGAACCGGAAACTGTAAAACCGCCCGAAAAATGATTGCATCCGCTGTCGCCTGAAATACGCATATTTACACGATCAAATTCGATAAACGGCTTATCCGCATTTATATTTTTCTCTCCGATTTTCGATAGAATCCAATGTTCGCCGTCGAGCGAATTCGTTTCATTACCAGAATCACTTTCCAATGGCACATCTGTCCGACATATCACTGAAGTTCTGACATCAATCGGAGTTAGATTTGGAGCATCAGCACCTTTGAGGTTGTAATCCAGGTAGCTGATTTTTGATGGACAGCATAACGGATCAACCATACTATAACGTGCAAATTCCACCGAAATTCTCGTCGGGCTTGCCAGCCGGACATCTATCAAAGAACCATCCGTCCGCGAGTTCATCGGCACAGGCGAAAGCGTTCCGGCAAACCTGCCTTCCGAATAAACAAAAGCCTGAAATCCGAGCGGACGGCACATCCCGTCAAAACTGGACAACGCCAAAAAAACCTCCGTCGCGGCATAACGCTGTGATGCTCCGTATAATTTCCACCCTTTTTTTTCAACGGCTTTTTCCGCCGCATTCAAAGGTTTGCGAATTTGCTCACTACAACGCTTCATCATCACCGAATCATCCGCAGGCTTTTCTAACGGACTCGGCAAATTATTTTCCCGCCCGTTCCAATTTACAAGCGGCTTATCCAGCCACGTATCATCCGTATTCAGTTGCTGTGCCGATGCCGTAAAACCGTTTGAAAATATCGTTAAACTAAAAAATACCGTTAAAATTAAACTTTTATAAATCATAATAATTCCTTGTTTGTTATATTTATTTGAGTATGAAAAAAGACCGAAACTAAAACTCCGGTTATTCCGACCTATCCAATCTAAAGAACGAATTTATTCGTCTGTTTTTGCAGAACTTTTGTGTGATGCAATTCTATTTTATTCGTTTTTCATATATTTTGCGGACATTTGTTTTCATGCTTTAATCCAATAACTTTTTAATCTCATCAATCTGCTCAAATGCGGCTTGTTCACCGAGTTTGATAAATTCTTCCATTTTGCCGATCTCGTCCGGTCTGAGATGAGCGATCGGTGGAATGATAACTGCATCGGCTTGAATATGCTGATGTTTAGAAGCGGTTTGCAGCATCAGCAGGGCGGATTGGAAAATTATGCCGACGAGCGTTGAAGGCGAACCCCAATAATCGGCTCCCGAAGAGATTACGTCAACGGCGATGACAATATCGGCTCCCATTTCCTTGACCGCTTTGGTCGGAACGGGAGCAACCACTCCGCCGTCAATAAAACGGTTACCGTCCGAATCAACGAGCGGAGCAAATACGCCCGGAATTGCACAACTGGAACAAATCGCAAACCCCATATCGCCGGTGTCTTTGAAAACCACTTCATCACCCGTTTCCAGATTTGTCGCAATCGCCGCAAACGGAATCATTAAATCTTCAAATTTATTAAAGGGAAAATTATTGTTTATCAGATCGGCAATCGGTTGATTTGAAATCAAACCTTTTGGCGAAAATGAGAGTTTGCTCATTCGATACCAGCTTATTTTTTTGCCGACTTCGATAATATTTTCAATTGACATTCCCGCCGCAATTGCTCCGCCCGCAAACGAACCGGCGGAAGTTCCGGCGATAAAGTCAATCGGAATGTTGTGTTCTCTGAGGACTTTGACAACGCCGAGATGTGCAAAACCTCTCGCCGCTCCGCCCGATAATGCCAGACCTACTTTTTTTCTTTCCATAATTCTTTTTAAGTAACAAATAATAGGTGATAAGTGATAGGTGAAAAACTACTTATTACTTATCACCCGTCACTTATCACCTATCCAATTGATTTTAACTTTTCTTTGTGGAAAACTTAAACGCTATTTAATGATAAAATATGAGTTTGCACGAAACAATTTCATTTTACAGAGATAAAACGAGTGCCGACATTGCGGCGGGCGGCATAGTCTGTCCGGTTTGTTCACGTGAGGCGAAAGATGAGTTTGTACCGCTGATGGTTTTGGAAGAAGGTATGGCGAAACTTATTCGTGCGAATGCTCCCGACACGCAGTATTTTGAAGCAGTTTGTGCGAGATGTGTGCGGCTTTTCGAGCGTGCAAAAGACGAAATTGTAAAAGACGCGGCGATGCAAAAGGACGGCTCGCATGTTCTTTCAACTCCCCTCAGACTTGATGCAGTGCAGAGTTTTACCGGACGCGGCGTAACGATTGCATTTTTGGATTCCGGTTTTTATCCGCATCCGGATTTAACCGAACCGAAAAATCGAATCATCGGTTATCGCAGTATGCTTGGCAAGGAGGGTGATACTTCACCGCTTTTTGATTTGGATGTGGCAAGTTGGCACGGAATGATGACTTCGGTTGTCGCGGCGGGAAATGGATATTTGTCGAACGGTTTTTATCGCGGAATTGCTCCCGAATCCAATGTCGTTTTGGTAAAACTCGCCCGAACCGGAAGAATTACCGAACAAAATATACAAGACGGTTTGGAATGGATTCTGGAAAACCGCACAAAATACGGCATTAAAATCGTAAATATTTCGGCGGGCGGCGATTTTGAAAACAGTTATCTGCACGATTCGCTTTCGCAGACGGTTGAGGCTTGTGTTCGCAGAGGTTTGATAATCGTCTGTGCCGTCGGAAATGCGGGACATCTGCCTAATCATCCGGTTTTTCCGCCTGCCAGTTCGCCGTCCTGCATCGCCGTCGGCGGACTCGATGACGGCAATTCGATCAATCGTGCAAAACGCGGAATGTATCGTTCATCTTATGGTCCGACGCTCGACGGTTTGCAAAAACCCGAAGTAATAGCTCCTTCAATCTGGGTTCCTGCACCGATCCTGCCCGGCACACCGACTGCCCAGGAAGTTGATCTGCTCGAAACTCTCGGCAAAGCAAGCGATGAAAATTTACACGAAATGATCTTAAAAAATCGGGGAATTAATGCCGAATTAGACGCGGCACTTGATCGTCCCGTCCATACGATTCGACAAATTATTACGCTCAAACGCCGACAGGAAAATGTGATTACAAAACATTACAAATATGTTGACGGCACATCTTTTTCCGCACCGATTGTGTCCAGCGTAATCGCTCAAATGCTCGAAGCAAATCCATATTTAACCGCTCAACAAGTTAAACGAATATTAATAAGCACCGCTGAACGTCTTCCGCATTATGAAGTAGATAGACAAGGTTGGGGAGTGATTGATCCGCGAAAAGCGGTTGAAATGGCGGTTACTTTTGGTCGAAATTAAAAACAGCACACAACGGCTGTTTAACTGAATTCGCTCAGTTGACCGACTGCTGCACTATTGAAATTCTTACGCCGTAAAATATTTATAAAAATTTAGGGAACTTTTTTTCAAATCTGCCGATAATATAAAATAGAGAAAATAATTTCCGAATTTTGCCTCCACGATTCGACTCGATTTTCCTTTGAATTATATATGTTTTTAGAATTGATGCTATGGGATTAGATTGGATTTCCTCAACTAAGGTTCAAAATAATAATACGTTCGGACGGGATAATAACGATGTCAAGCCGCTCGATGTTGCGGTTGCGGACGGAGAATTTCTAGGTTTACAGGAATTAACGCAAAAGTTTGTAATGACGGCACTCGGGACGGATGATCCGGTAAAGGCGGATGAATTTATCAAACAAAGCGGGTTTGATTTCGGCGGAAAAATGCCTTCCAGAATGCAGGAGAACGGTAAATCTTTTTATCGTTTTGAGCCTTCGGAAGATTTTCAAAAATCAATCGAGAGTTTTCAGAAGACGGGTAAAGCGATGCCGCTCGGCGAAGTTTCAAATAATACAAACGGCAATAAAATAAACGCCAACGGGCAGACACAAACCGGAACTCCGCAGCAGCCGACAAATATAACATTCGAGCCGAAAACTCCGCCGATGCCTCCTCCTGCTCTCAGAAGAGAACCCAAAATTTATAATGCAAACGGTGGTGACAATAAGTTTAATCCGAATGATTGGATCAAGGTCGAACTCGATCCGAAAGATTTTGTAACGGTTATACAAAAGAAGAGAGAAAAACCGCAAATTACCATTTCAGGCGACGGCGATCCGCGTCGGGAAATTTATGAAAAAGCATTATATAAAGTATTCGGCGGCAAAGTTGATCAGTCAATACGATCCAGTCTCCGGTAAATCAAACGCTGAAAAAACCTGTTTTCAAGAATGGTTGGAACAATGAAAAAGTTTTAGAAATTCCTAAAGGCAAACGACCAAACCCTTCAGAGTATCTTGACGAGTCCTATATCAATGAGCATTTGAAGAAATTTAATGAAGGTGGAGGTTATTTAACCTCAAAGGATGTCTTGGATAGATTCGGACGTGATACATTAGGACGACCGGATGGACAATTTATAATGCCAAAAGCTGAATTGGATGCTCTTATCAAAAGAGCAAATGGAGATATAAGTATAATTGAAAAAGAACTTGGCATACCGTCAGGAGCTTGGCAAGGCAAAGAAATAGTGCGTATTGATATTCCCGATGCTAAAGACAATGGACTAAGAATTCCGTCAGGTAATGAAGCTGGCACGAATGAACTTTGGCTGCCGGGTGGAAAACTTCCAACCGGCAAATCGGAAGCGGTAATCAATCAGGTTACTAAAGGAACTTATACGGAAACTCCCGTTACAAACAAAAAATAAAAATAGGAAACAAAAATGAAAGAGATAATTAAAAAAAATTGGGAATACACGCTGTATCAAAGCGATGACAATAAACTCCTCCTTTCTGTGCTTTGCGGAACTGTGGCTTTATATGATTTGGTAATTCAACTCAACGAAGAAGAAAAAGCCAAATTTGAAAAAGACGAAACAGAATATTTAAATAATTTGGCGGAAGATATTAGAACCAACACCTCTAAATATGAAAATCGCCAAGTTGCAATAACGAAAGTTGAAAACTAATAAGTTGTTTTCTATTACAAGGAAACGCTCTCAACTTCAGTAACGATACAGGGTGTAGCGATGCCTCTGACGGCAAAACTGCCCTTCCCGTCGGATGTCGCGGCAAATACGGTAACGGGTTACATCTTTGCTAAACTTAAGAATCAAATTAGCATTAAAATAAATTTCGTTTTTTTTCGTAGTAAAGGCTTCCGGCTCAAATAAAATCAGTTCACAAAATTATAAACAACCGTTCCGACCGACCGCCTCGGAGTTCCGTTGACGCTGACGGGTTTAAATACTGAACGCAGAGCCGCATTTTCCGCTGTTCTACGTAAAAGCGGATGTCCGGCGGTTGCTTTTGCAGAAACCACATTTCCGCCTTCATCAACCGTAACGCTGACCGTAACTCTCCCTGAAGCCCTTGCCTGCCTTGCTTCCGACGGATAAGCCGGAGTCGGCAGACTGATAGCACGTCCGTTAATTGTTCCGACATTAACCGGACGATTTGTATTTGCAGGCGGAGTCGGGGACGTAACGGGCGTAGGAGTTGCCGTTGGACGCGGCGGAGTCGGAGTCACAGTTGGAGTTGCCGTCGTATTTGTGTTCGGCACGCCGGTATTTGCATTTACATTTGCATTTGTATTTTCATTCGGCGTAGGTGTCGGAGTTTTCGTTGGCGTTGGAGTCGGAGTTGGCGTTGGAGTCGGAGTTTTTGTGCTTAAATTTTCATCAATATTTGTATTCAGATTCAGATTCAGATTCTCGTCCTGATTTGAGTTTGCGTTTTGGTTATTAAGAAAATCATCCGAATTAAAATTGTCATCCAGACTTTCGTTCACATCGGTATTTACATTTATATTTTCATTTACAATCGCATTATCATCATCAGCGTTCAAAAACCAATAGACACCTAATGTCCCGGCTATAATTATCAAAGTTCCAAATATCGTCAGCAAAACAACTGTTGAGGTATTTGATTTTCTTAAAGGCGGTGGCGGAACAACTTGTTTCGGGCGGATATTTTGTTCTCTTTTATCCTGTTTTGTGGAGATGACAATACGCTTTGAATTTTCCTTATCAGGTTCGGGAATATCGGCGGTCGAAAGTATTTCAGTTTTCGGAGACACCGTTTCATTGCGGCGAATGACGGTTTGAAAATCATCGTCCGTTTCTTCTATTTCTTCGGAAGTTTCGCTCGGCATTTCCGTGAATTTCGGGTCATTTTCAATTAAAGGCGTTCCGTCTTTCGTGCAGAAACGCATTATTTCTTCATCATATTCGGTTTGGCAGGTCGGACAATATTTCATAATCAAAAATATTTAAAAGCAGTTTCAAAATTTATATAAATTATGTAACAATCTTACATTTTACGCATTCTAACACGATTTTTATTGAGGTAAATAACGGATAAACAACTTAATCGGTTAATTTTATAAAAATTCCAAGATATAAATAGGTTTAAAATTCATATATGACAGCAACTTACAAGCGTTTTATCGCCGAACGCATTCACAAAATTCCCGTTTCCAGCATCCGCAAATTTTTCGGCATCGCAGAAAAAATGCCTGATGTTATCTCGCTCTGCATCGGCGAGCCCGATTTTCCGACACCCGCCCCGATTGCCAAATTCGCCTTTGATTCAGTTTACGAAAAACCAATCGGCTACACGGCAAATTCCGGCTTGATCGAACTTCGCACAAAACTCTCTGAACATCTCGAAAAACTCTATGGTGTTTTATACGATGCAGATAATGAAATTATTATTACGGTTGGTGTAAGTGAAGCCGTAAAATGCGTGTTCACAGCAATTTGTAATAAAGACGATGAAATAATAATTCCCGAACCGTGCTTTGTTTCCTATCAGCCCGAAGTCCTTTTTGCTGACGGAATTCCCGTTTCGGTCGAGTGCCTTGCGGAAAATGATTTTGAGCCGCTGGCAGAACAAATCGAAGCGAAAATCACCGATAAAACTAAAGCAATATTTCTCGGTTTTCCGAATAATCCGACAGGTGCGGTTTTAACCCGCAAAAATGCACTTGCTATCGCCGAGCTTGCCGTTAAAAACGACCTTTTAATTATCTCGGATGAGATTTATGACCGCCTTGTTTACGGCACGGAGCATATTTGTATGTCCGCTCTGCCCGATATGAAAGACCGAACCGTTTTGCTCGGCGGATTTTCCAAAGATTATGCGATGCCCGGCTGGCGTGTCGGTTATATGTGTGCCAATCCCGAACTGATGGCGGCTTTTTCAAAAGTCCATCAATACGCAATTATGTCCGCCCCGACCATCTCGCAATACGCCGCTATCGCCGCTTTAGAAATTGGTGAACCTTTCGTTCAGGAAATGCACGAAAAATACAACCGCCGCCGCCAGTTTCTGGTTGCGTCATTAAACGAAATGGGTTTAGATTGCTTGGAGCCGAAAGGAGCTTTTTACGCTTTTCCAAACGTCGAAAAAACAGGAATGAACGGTGATGAATTTGCCGCCAAACTTCTCACCGAAAAAAAAGTCGCTGTCGTTCCCGGCAGCGGTTTCGGCAAAGCAGGCAAAAATCACGTCCGCATCGCTTACTGCAAATCTTATGAAGAAATCGAAATTGCACTTGAGAGAATGAGAGAATTTATGAACGGGATTTAAGTCCTTATTTAATCACCTTTGTAATAAACCTTCTCTAAAAACAATCCCGAAGGCGGAGCAGTATATTTAGCGGGTGCATTCGTCGGATATTTGAGCATTCTTTCAAAACCCGTGTCGGATAACTTTCCGCGTCCGACTTCCGCGAGCATTCCGACGATTCTTCTGACCATTTTCCACAAAAAATGACTTGCCTTGATGCGAAAACAAATCAAATCCGCATCGAGAAAAATTTCGGCGTTCTCGACGACAACGATTGTTGAGCGATTTTTCGTTTCGTCATCCTGACTAAATGATTCAAAATCGTGTCTGCCGATAAGCATCTCCGCCGCCGATTTCATTCGGTTTGAGTTGAGGTCGTCTTTTATCCACCATACGAGATTTTTTGCAAAAGCGGTTCGGCGTGTGGAAATCTGATATAAATACTGCCTTGCCACGGCATCGTGCCGGGCGTGAAAATTCTCAGGTGCATTTTTTACTTTTAAGATATTTATATCGTGCGGAAGTAAATCATTAAAACCGTGCTGAATTTGCAGAGGTTTGACATCTTCTTTTAATTCGGAAACTTTAAGATGTGCGATTTGCTGAATCGCGTGAACACCTGCATCGGTTCTGCCCGCCCCGCCGATCTCGACCTTTCCCGAAAAAAGCTGATGTGCCGCTTTATTTATTTCGCCCTGCACAGTCCTCGCATTATGCTGAATCTGCCAGCCGCGATAGCGTGTTCCTTCATATTCAATTTCAAGTTTCCAAGTGTGCATAGTTTTTGAGAAATAGAACGCGGATTTCGCAAATTTTTAATTTGTTAAGGAAACTTCATAAAAGAATCTGCGAAAATCCGTTAAATCCGCGTAATCCGCATTCTATTATTTCTTTACAATTTACTAATATTTATCTTTTCCCGATTCTGATTTATCGCTACAAAGATAATTTCGGCTTCCGTTACGCGAACAATCTGACCGCGTGAACCGAATCTTTCGGCTTCGACGACGACACGAATTGTTATCGAAGTATTTCCAACTTTCGTTGTTTCCGCATAAAAGCTGACTAAATCTCCCACAAAAACTGGTTCGTGAAATATAACTTCTTTGATCGCCACCGTAACAAATCTATCGTGTCCCGTGTGCCGCACCGCTTCGACTCCGCCCGCAACGTCTATGTAACTCAAGATCACGCCGCCGAAAATCGTCCCGTGATGATTCGTATCTCGCGGCATCATCGTCAGACGAATCGCCGCATTTCTCATTCTTTCCTGTTTTTTTTCTTCTATTGTTTCTTCTGTCATTATTTAATTTCCGCTTACAACAATTTTTTCTAAAACCCAATCGTGAATTACATTCCGCAGCTGCGTTAAATGTCCTTCAAAAAAGTGTCCGCAGTTTTGGAATATTTCAACGCTCGTGTCGGTTACAGCGGAAACTTTGGCAATCAATTCATTTAATGTTTCAACCGAACCGAATTCATCTTCGTCGCCGTGAACAAAAAGAATCGGCTTACGCAAATTTTCCAAAAATTCGTAATCCTTATATTTATCAACCGGCGTGCCGATGCTTATCAAACGGACGATTCTATCATCGTTCATTCCCAATTCCATTCCAACTCTTGAACCAAACGAAAAACCTGCGAGAGTGACGGGCAGATTCGGATAATTTTCGGTTAAATATGTAAGAGCGTCCAGAACATCCTGCGTCTCACCGCGTCCGTCATCGTGTTCGCCCGACGAATTTCCGACTCCGCGAAAGTTAAAACGTAAGGTTATCAAACCCGCATCAATCAAACCCGCTGCCGCCCGATAGACGACTTTATTGTGCATCGTTCCGCCTCCAAGCGGATGCGGATGACAGACGAGTGCCGAGCCTTTCGCTTCGCCCTTCGGCTCTTTCAGAATCGCTTCGAGTTTCCCGTGCGAAGCGTCTATAAATAAATTTCCTTTTGGATACATAATGCGAATTTTTGATTTTAGATTTTGAATTGTTGATAATCAAATGCGGTTTTTTTTATTTCGTGGTATTTTGTAAAAGAACTTTTCTTTTCAACTATACGCTATTTCAAACGCAAATTTTAACTACAAGCAAACACGGACTTTCATTTAACATTCACCGTTTATCTATTTAATTTTATTATATTTTCCGTGTTAAAAATAATTGGAAATTATGCAAAGTATTTTTAATAATGATGAAAATACGGAACCGGAACGGGAAGAAACTGCTGCCGTTGGCGAACCTTCCGTAATTCCCGAAACGATTCAGCCTTTAAATGTTTCCGAAGAAATTAAGGAAGCGAAACAGGAAAGAAGATCGTGGAAACAATGGTTTGAAACCGAAAATGCCGTGCGGACGATTTATCTTGTTTTCGGATTTTTTGCGATTGTGCTTTTGATGGTGCTTTTGCAGTTTTCGACGCAGGCGATCTGCTGCGGTGATTGGGACGGCTATTATCACATTCGCTGGAGTGCTTTGCTGTGGGAGAGTTTTTCGCAATTCAAATGGCTTCCCGAATTCAAATGGCTTCCGCTGACCGTTTTAAATCCGAATGATTACGCCGATCATCATTTTCTTTTTCACGTTTTGCAGATTCCTTTTTTGTGGTTTTTTGAACCTGTAATGGCGGCAAAAATCGCAGCGGTTACGTTTGGAAGTCTGGCAATATTTAGCGTTTACTGGCTGATGTTTCGCTACAAAATTGACTATCTTCTGTTGTGGTTGGCGGCACTTCTGACTTGCTCGAACCCTTTCTTTTATCGTATGAATATGGCGAAAGCTCCGCCGCTGACGATTATTTATACGGTTGTCGGAATTTATCTTTTGTTTGAACGCAAATACATCTGGCTTCTGCCTTTGATGTTTGTTTTTGTCTGGACTTACAGTTTATTTCCGCTTTTATTTCTTGCGGCAATTATCTGGGTTGCGATAATCGGCTGGAATGAACGGAAATTTGAATGGAAACCGCTTGCATACGCGGGCGGCGGGATGATCTTGGGAAATATAATTAATCCGTATTTTCCCAATAATCTGCTACTTTTCTTTGAACATTTCTGGACAAAATTCAGAAGCGATTATGCAGTTTCAGTCGGCGGCGAATGGTATCCTTATGACGGTTGGCAGCTTTTAACACATTTGACTATTGCTCTGATCGCAATGCTTATCGGCTACATTTTATTTAAGCCGAACAACGGAAAATTACCCGAAAAATCTACATTTTTTCTGGTTTTCACAACTCTTTTGCTTATCTGGATGTTCAAATCAAAACGGCTTGCTGAATATTTTCCGCCGTTTGCAATCCTTTTTGGAGCTTTTAGTTGGAAGGCTTTTATGGTTTCAAATAAGCCGCAATTGCCCGAAGATTTTATCCGCGACATCGAACCGCTGCTCGATTCCGAAAAGCTGACGGAAAAACAGGAAGCCGTGGCGATTTTCAAAAAAGCCATTCCGTGGGCAATCGGCGTGATACTTCTCGGCGTATTATTTTTTAATTTCGGCGGGACGAAACTTCTCGGATTAAAACAGGAAGATTTGCTGTCGAGTATTCAAAAAAACGAATCTAATGATAAATACGAAGAAGCGATGGATTGGGCAAAGGCGAATATTCCCGAAGGCGAAATTATTTTTAACTGCAACTGGGATGATTTTCCGAAATTATTTTTCTTTAATACCAGAAACACATACGTTTACGGCTTAGACCCGAATTATTTGTTTTCGGAAAATCCGGAACTTTCAAAATTAATAAAAGAAATAACTTCGGGTAGAATAGATGACCCCGCACCGCTTATTCGTGAAAAATTCGGCTCACGTTGGATTTTTTCCGATGCAAAGGAAAATGAAGATTTTATTGCTAAAATTTTGAAAGGTGGTTGGGCGGACACGGTTTATAAAGACGGCGAAGCGTATATTTTGAAAATCCGTGATAAAAAAGGCGAACCGCCGCAGGAAGCACTTGCTCCACCAACTCCCGCCGAAGAAAAAGTCCTCGAAGAAGAAGGAAAAAATGAAGTTAATTCAGTCAATCAAAACGCCAATGCTAATGAAGATCAACTTGAAAATGAGGAAGATTTAGATGAAGATGAAGAAGATTTACCGCCTGAAAATTAAAAAAGTTTTCAGCCTCTGTGATAATAGAATCGGCATTCTGTTTTTGTTATGTTTTTTGGTTTCAAACTGCACATACAGAAGTTTTGACGAGCCGAAAATCAATACAAATTCCGTATCCGCAAAAAAAATCTCCGATTTTGACAGAGAGTTAAAGGCAATGCGGACGGCGGATTTCGATTATATTTTTGCTCTTAAAAGAAAGGACGGAAAATCTTTTGATAGTGATGACAAAGCATTCGTTAAAGAAAATAAACACTATGCGGCTAATCGTTTTATATTTGTTGATGATCAGAAAATTCTTTTTGTCGGTTCAAATTTTGAATTTTCCGAAGAAAACTTAAATGCCTTGCAGGAGCGTTTTGATGTGGAAGATTATTCAAAACCGGCTGAAGAACTGGAAAAGATAAAGCAGCGAAAAGAGTTGGAAAACTCCAACATAAACACAAAAGAAAATCAAAATAAATAAATTTCCTGTATAATTTCTTCATAAATAGCGATAGATTTAAGGAGATTCGATTTGGCAGATATAAAAAAACGCAAGAAGAGCGACATCCGCAAAATGAGAAAAACCGCCCGTCGGATTTTTCTCGATCCGTCAACGCCTCCGGCAAGTTCGATCATCCGCGTGATCTCCATTTCCCTGGTTGTTTTATTGTTAACTGCTTTAGTAATCACTCTGCTTTATCAGTTGAGTTTTCTTTTGTTTCTCATCGTTCTGGCAATTTTCTTTGCATATTTACTTGAGCCTTTGGTCAAATTGATTCGCCGACCTTTCAAGAGCAGAAATCTTGAAAAGTTTATGCCGCGTGCGGTAGCTATAGTTATTTCATATCTTCTGGTATTTAGCGTTTTGGTGGTTGCAGTTTCATATCTTGCTCCGCTGATTATCTCGCAGATTCAGGAGTTTGCCGCTAATTTGCCAAACTATGCGGTGTTGGTTCAGGAACGAATCGTCGAATTAAATAATCGTTATTCACAGATGATTCCCGAAAGATTTCAGGTTCAGATTTATGAAAATATAGGCTCATTTCTACAATCTTTCGGTGTCTGGCTGACCGGATTTTTAGGAATTGTTGCTGTTTATATCGCCACATATTTTCCCTGGCTGCTTTTAATTCCGATTTTAGCTTTCTTTTTTCTCAAAGATGTTCATCTTTATCAAAGTTTATTTTTAAGATGTTTTCCGGCGGGGCGTTGGCGAATCGGAGCAGAATCGCTGCTCAACGATGTCAATACAACGCTTGCAGCTTATGCCAGAGCTCAACTTATTTCCTGTCTTTTGATTGGAACTATCTGCACTTTGGCGTTTACTTTAATCGGTTTGGATTACGCACTTCTTCTGGGAATTTTGGCAGGTATCTTTGAATTTGTTCCGCTTCTCGGACCTTTAACAATCAGTATAATTGCCGTTCTCGTCGGTCTGTTTTCCGATAATCCGTGGGTTGCCCTCTGGACGGCTATTTTTATGGTGTGTTTAAGAATGACGCACGATTATGTAACCTATCCGCGAATTGTCCGCGACGGCATTCATCTTCATCCTTTTGCAATAATTTTATCGGTTTTGGCAGGTGAACAAATTGCCGGAATTCCGGGCGTGTTTTTATCAATTCCAATCGTTGCAATTTTAACAGTTCTCTACAAACACTTTCTTGCATACAGCGGCAGAGAAGGTTTTGTTTCATCAATAATTGATTCGATTGAAAAGGACGAAACAAAGGTTGAAGTAATTAAAGAAGAAACTCTGGAAGAAAAACCTTTGGAAGATTCGGTCAAAAAAGAAATTTAATTCGCCGCCGCTGATTTTTTTTCCTTCATCAGTTCCACAAAACGCTTGAAATGATACTCCGCATCGTGCGGACCGGGTGCGGCTTCCGGGTGATACTGCACGCTGAAAACGGGCAAATTTTTATGTTTGATTCCCGCCACCGTCTTGTCATTTAGATTTATGTGTGTAATCTCGACGTTTTCGGGCAGAGATTCGGCATCAATTGCAAAACCGTGATTGTGCGAAGCAATTTCAACTGTTCCGCTTGCTAAATCCTTGATCGGCTGATTTCCGCCGCGATGCCCGAATTTCATCTTGTAAGTTTTCCCGCCGAATGTTTGCCCTAAAATCTGATGTCCGAGACAAATTCCAAACATCGGCATATTTTCTTGGGTAAGCTTTTTAATTTCTTCAACCACATTTTTCATTGACGAAGGATCGCCCGGACCATTCGACAGAAAAATTCCATCTACATTTAATTTTAAAACTTCCTCGGCGGAAGTATTTGACGGCACAACCGTTATCCGACAGCCTGCTTTGGCAAAATTTCGTAGCGAATTCGTTTTTACGCCGAAGTCATAACAGACGATATGAAATTTTTCTTCGCCTTCGGCTTCGATCTCGATAAATTTATCCGTCGTAACGCGGCTCGCAAGTTCGCGGTTTTTCATTTCCGGCGAAGCGAGAACTTTTTCGAGAAGACTTTTTTCATCCAGATCTACGCTCGAAATTCCGGCACGCATCGCTCCCTTATCGCGTATATGGCGAACTAAAGCCCGCGTATCTATGTGTTCGATGCCGACAATTTTATGACGTTTGAGATATGATTCGAGGCTTTCGGTTGAACGCCAATTTGAAACAATCGGGCTTGATTCACGGACGACAAAACCTTCAACCCAGGGACGTTTCGATTCAACATCTTCCTCATTAACGCCGTAATTCCCGATCAGCGGATAAGTCATACAGACAATTTGCCCGGCATAACTCGGATCAGTCAAAATTTCCTGATAGCCCGTCATTGAAGTATTAAAAACCATCTCGCCAAAGGTTTCGCCTTCTGCACCGAAAGAATGTCCGCGAAATGTGCGTCCGTCTTCGAGAACCAAAATTGCTTTTTTGGATAAATTCATTTTAATTAAATGAGATGAGAAGTGAGAAATGAGAAATAATAAAAACCTCTCCCACTTCTCACCTCTTATTTGGTTTCCATCCGAAACTCATCTTCTAACGGTTCGGTGTTTTCCAGATTTGAATTGCCTTTTTCTAAAAATCCCGCTTTTGAAGGTCGCCAGTAACGGAAAAAGGCTTTGCCGTAAATATATTTTTCGGGAACTAAACCCCAGATTCGTGAGTCGGAAGAATTATCGCGGTTATCGCCCATTACAAAATAATAATGTTCTTTAACTCTCGTTTCCTGATAATCGGGCAGAGATTGATTATATTCGATATCAATATAAGGCTCGTTAAGTTGGTTGCCGTTAATAAATACGATTCCATTGCGGACTTCGACATCTTCACCCGGCAAGCCGATAATTCTTTTGACAAAACTTTTATTCGGATCATTCGGATACCAGAAAACAACAATGTCGCCGCGTTCGATATGTCCCCAACTAAATTTTTGGATATTGTAATAAACCAGTTTATTGACCAACAGACGCTCGCCGTTATGCAGTTCCGGCACCATCGAAGTTCCTTCAACGACGACGGGTTGGGCGACAAAAACCATAAATAAAACAAAACCAGAAATAATCAACGTAATATCCCGCAGAAGTTTCAGACTTTCAACCCACAACCCTTGCTTCGAGGCTCTTTTAAATTTATGAACTTCGATGTCGCGGTCATCATTAATCGAAACCGAACCGAAATCGAATTGGTCTTTTTGCTTAAAATTGAACATAATCAACAACTTGGATGTGCAGTCTGCGGTCGGAAGTTGGGTTTATTTGTCCCGACTTAAAATTAACTTCTATAGAGTCGTTTTGTCAAAAAGCTGCAAGTTAAATTTCCAAAAAATCTTGACAAAATGGGGGGGGGGGTTTTTTTT
>JALZKH010000128.1 GCA_030859345.1 Acidobacteriota bacterium
CGATAAAATAAAACTTTCTGACCATCAAAACGCCAAATTTCTTCGATTCCTATGCTCGCAAAAATCGGAAATTTTGAGAGTGAACCGTGAGTTATATCTATTTCCAAAACAAGTTCGGGTGCAGGGTCTTTTGATAAATCTATTTCATCTTTAGGTCTAACTAATTCGGCATTTTTGAAATAATAACTGGCATCACCTTCAAAACCTTTTCGATTCTTTTCTTTCTTAAAAGTTGTTGAGCCTGCTCCAACTGAATCAATTTCTAATCTAGTAGCAATTTCGACCACAAGTTCTGACAAAATTGATGAATATCTACCGTGTTTGTAAGATTCAACCATTATCTCTAAGTCCCCGTTGTTATAAGAAAAATGTGTGCCTGATTTTTCCGCTTGATCTTTCAACAGATTTTCATAGGTATCCCAACTAATATTATGCAAAACTACTTTCTCAACAACCTTTTGTTTTTCAACTTTATGTGTTTGAGCTTTTGCTTCGACTGTTTTCGGTCTGTCTAAAACTGCTGACATTTTTATATTTTCCTCTCCGGTAATCATTACACAAAAATTATCTCACCTTGCGAATAAAGGTGCAAGATATTCACTAAATGACAAAGTGCTGAAAACTCAAAAATTACCCAACAAGTTAAACAAATTATTTAAATAAATATTAAAGAAATTCTAAAGTTTTCATTACTGTCAATATACCGATTATTGGCAAAAGCCGAACATTCAATCAATGCCTCAAATACATCGGACAAACGCTTCTTAAAATCTTCCGTATCGGTTATGACAAGATGCAGTAATTCATCTTTTGAAAACGTCAAATTCGTAAAGCCGTCATCAATGGTCAAATATGACATACAATCAATCCAAGCATTCATATTATTTCCATAAAAATCAGGAAAACCAAAGGCTTCTTTACATATTGAATGAAAAGAAGCCCAATCGGTTATTTGTTTTGTATCAAGAACAATTTCTGCCATTAATTAAACATCCAAATTTTTCACATCAAGTGCATTCGATTCGATAAATGCACGTCTCGGCTCAACTTGATCACCCATCAAAATTGTGAAAATTTCGTCGGTTTCGATTGCGTCTTCGATACGGACTTGCAGTAAAACACGACCTTCAGGATTCATTGTTGTTTCCCAAAGTTGTTCCGGGTTCATCTCGCCCAAACCTTTGTAACGCTGGATGCCGATCTCTTTTTTCGCTCCGCCGATGATCGCGTCGAGCAATTCGATGCGGTCTTCGGTTTCCAAGATTTCATCCTTTTTCGTCATTGTAAATGGGGTAGGAAATTTCTCTTCCAAATACGCTTTCATCTCGACGGTTTTTTGAAACTCAATGTAACTGGCAATATTCCAATCAAACATCACACTCTGCGTATTTTCCACAAAAATCTCAATCTCCGCCAAACCGTGTTCTTCGTCTGTTAGCAATTCGGTGCGATAACCGGCATCGGCAATTTTGCCCTCGACCTGTGCCATCAAATCTTCATTTTCAAAGACTTTCCGAATTGAAACATATTTCTGATGCAAAACACCGTCTTTGCCCGAAAAAGCGTCAACAATGACATCACGCAAGCGTTCATTATTTCCTAAACGACGAGCAAGCTTTGACGAAAATCTGTTGTATTGAACGGTCAGCTGCAAATACTTCATCAAAGTTTTGCCTGTAACTTCTTCGCCATTCGATGTAATCTCGATGTTGCTCACCGCCTGTTCCATCAAATACTCGAACATTTCGGGTTCGTCTTTAATATATTGCTCTTTTTTCCCACGCTTAACTTTATAAAGCGGCGGTTGAGCAATGTATATATGACCTTGCTCAACGAGTTCGGGCATTTGACGATAAAAGAATGTCAGCAGAAGCGTTCTGATATGGCTTCCATCAACATCAGCGTCTGTCATAATAACCACTTTATGATAACGCAACTTTTCCAGATCAAAATCGTCTTTCCCGATTCCCGTGCCGAGTGCCGTGATCAAAGCCTGAATTTCACCGTGTCCGAGCATCTTGTCAAAACGTGCTTTTTCGACGTTCAAAATTTTACCTTTTAATGGCAGAACAGCCTGATTTCTGCGGTCTCTTCCTTGTTTTGCCGAGCCGCCTGCTGAATCTCCTTCGACGAGATAAACTTCCGATAATGCGGGGTCTTTTTCTTGGCAATCGGCGAGTTTTCCTGGGAGCGTCGAGCTTCCCAAAGCACTTTTGCGGACGATTTCGCGTGCCTTTCGTGCCGCTTCTCTGGCTCGTGCCGCATCAACTGCTTTTCCGACGATAGTTTTCGCAACTTTCGGATTCTCGTCGAAATAATCGGTTAGTTTTTCATAAAGAAACGAACTAACTTCGCCGTCAACCGGTGAATTTAATTTCCCTTTAGTTTGACCTTCAAATTGCGGCTGCGGGATTTTCACGGAAATGACCGCCATAATTCCTTCGCGGATGTCTTCGCCTTGCAGGGCAATTTTTGAATTTTTTAATAATCCCGAACTTTTTGCGTAGTTGTTGACCGTTCTCGTTAAAGCACTGCGGAATCCCGAAAGGTGCGTTCCGCCGTCAACCGTGTTGATATTGTTGGCGAATGAATAAACTTTTTCGTTATAAGAATCGTTGTATTGCATCGCAATTTCGCAGGAAAACTCATCGCCGTTCTGTTCAAAATAGATCGGTTTATCGTGAAGCGTAGGTTTGTTTTTATTCAAATGGCTGACGAATTCAGCTATTCCACCTTTGTAATAAAATTCTTTTGTTTCTTCGTCATCACCTCGTTCATCGGTGATGAAAATCCGAATTCCTTTATTCAAAAATGCTTTTTCGCGGAGGCGTTCCGAAAGTTTTTCAAAACTGTAAATTTCCGTTTCAAAAATATCGCGGTCGGGTTTGAAAGTGATTTTTGTGCCGCGTTTTTTCGTTGTTCCGATTTCCTTGATCGGTGCAACGGGAATTCCGGCTGCGTATTCTTGCTCGTAGGTTTTGCCATCCCGCCAGATTTCCATTTTCAGCGATTCGCTGAGGAAATTTACGCAGGAAACGCCGACACCGTGCAAGCCGCCCGAAACTTTGTATGAGTTTGAATCGAACTTGCCGCCGGCGTGCAAAACGGTCATCACGACTTCAGCCGCCGAGCGTCCTTCTTTTTCGTGTATGCCGACGGGGATTCCGCGTCCGTTATCAATAACCGTAATGGAATTGTCGAGATGAATTGCAACTTCAATCGTGTCGCAATAACCTGCGAGAGCTTCGTCAACCGAGTTGTCCACGACCTCATAAACGAGATGGTGCAACCCGATGTCGCCCGTCGAACCGATATACATCGCAGGGCGTTTTCTAACGGCATCACGTCCTTCTAAAACCGTGATCGAACCTTCGTTATATTCTTGTTTTTTTGCCTTATTACCTTTTGATTCTGCCAATTTTTTACCTCTTTGGATTTATAGTCTGTTTATTTAAGTATTTACTCTAACTTTTAACCTCTATTTTACACTATTTGAAGCAATTTAGACAGGACGCAAGGCGTGTTCATCGTTCGTTGCTGGTTGTTCGTTGTTGCCCTATTTTAACTTGATTTATTTAGTATTAAATTTTCACAGGAAAACAATTAACAATGAACGATTTACAATGAACGATTTACCATTTACCATTTACCAAAAAGATGCGTATCACAGTTTTAGGAAGCGGTTCGACGGGCAATTCGGTTTTAATCTCCACCGAAAAAACGAAAGTTTTAGTGGATGCGGGACTGAGTGCGAAGCAGACGCTTTTGCGACTTGGCGAAGTCGGCGAAGATTTTCAAGAATTGGATGGAATCTTGATAACTCACGAACATTCCGATCACGCAGGCGGTTTGCGGGTTTTGCTGAGAAGCGTTAAAAAACCTGTTTTCATTTCTGAAAAAACATTTGATTCATACTTGCGTCCGAAACGCTCTGCGTCGAGCGAAAAAGAAGCGAAAATGCGTTCGGCAATATTGACTAAAAACAACGCTGTTCACATCGAATCAAGCAAAGATTTCCGCATCGGCGATATTGATTTTGAACCGTTCAGCGTTCCACACGATGCGGCGGACAATTTCGGATTCGTGGCAAAAAATCGCGGCTATCGAGTTGCAACTTTGATGGATTTCGGACATTTCACAACGCTTATCAAACAAAAATTAACGGGCTGCGATGCAATAATTATCGAATCGAACCATAGTATTGATATGCTAATGACCTGTCCAATTTATAGTTGGGAATTAAAACAGAGAATCGCTTCAAACATAGGACATCTTTCAAACGAAGATTTATCCGAATGGCTGACGAACGATTATGACGGCTCGGCAAAAGATATTGTCCTCACGCATCTTTCACAAAAAGCCAACGAACCGCATCTCTGCAAACTCACCGCCGAACAAGCCATTCAAATGCGTAGCCCTTTATTTAAAACGGAAACAAATATTACAATTTCACATCATAAAACACCGACTAAATGGATTGAATTTTAAGGAAATTTGAAGGTTTCCAAATATGATAAACACACATATTTTCTCAATTGCAGATATAAATTTGGAGTGGTTACAAGAAGTTCTAAATCGAAACTTCGGAGAAAATAGTGCGGAGATTGAAGACTTACAAATAACTGAATTTGAATCCTCAAACAGCAATACCGCAATTATTAAAATTAAATACAAAGATAATCCGTCAAACAATTATCCGACCTCATTTTTCATCAAATTTTGCAGGCAAGATGATAGATTTATAGTTGATTCGGAATATTTATACTACACAGAAGATTACAAAGGTTTAGAAAATGCACCTTTGCCAAAATGCCTTGATGCCGAGTTTTCCAAAGAAAAAAATTCATATCACATTTTGTTAGAGGATTTGTCGCAGACTCATTATTCTAACAAAGAAATTCCGCCGACTCGCCAACACGCATTTAATGTAGCTAAAGAATTAGCCAGATTGCACGCTTGTAGATGGACGAATAAATCTACTTCATCACAAAAAGAAATTAAAACCCTTCAACAAATAAACAAATATATTGAGCATATTTCAAATGGATTATTGCCGATTCTAAAAACGGTCAAATCGGAATTTATTCAAGAATCAATTGACCGAATCTAAGCACACGACAGTAAATCAATGAATAACTCTAACTGCCTGTGTTTCTTTGGTTTATTCTGATTAAACAAGGCGTTTTGCAATGTGTCCAATCCGATTCTGAACAAACTTTTGGCATATCTT
>JALZKH010000130.1 GCA_030859345.1 Acidobacteriota bacterium
CGGTGGTGGTGGCGGTGGCGGCGGTGCTGCTTCCTCCCTGGGTGGATCTACTACCCTTGGCGGTGCGGATGAAGCAATCGTCGAACCCCCTCCCCCGCTTGTTCCACGCGGAGCAGATGAAGGTGCATTTGAAACAGTTACATCCTCAGTACCAATTACAAAAGTTCCTTTCGGTCTTGCCTTTGCTGTACTTTGAACAGTACTAATCTTGGGTGGAACAGTTGGCGATTCATCCATTCTGAGAATGTTTTCCTTCCGTACTGAAACTTTCGCATCGTTCTGAACCTGTTGTTTCTCAGGTTCGGGCTTCTCAGGTTCGGGCGGCGGCGGTGCTTCTTCTGGAACCGGGACGGGTGCTACTAAGGTAGAAAGTTCTAAGTTCTCATCCCCCATACCTAAAGGTTTAGCAAAAAGACTTATCAATAATCCACCAAAAGCAATCGCAAATACGATAACGAAAGTGGTTAATAAGAATCCGCTCCTTCTTTTATTCTCGGTTGAAGTGCTTTTTGACTCTACTAATTGATCTAACATTTTATTTTTCCTCCCTAGTTCCGGTGCCAAAATGGGTCAAGGGCTGCAAATTTTACTGCCTGTTTTTCAAGACACTAAATATAATTCAATTACGATTATCCCCACAAATACAGATGTGCGATAACCTGTTTTTCTAAAAAATTCGTATTGCTTTTTGACCTTATCATTAAATGCAGGAATAGATTTTGCCAGCCTTTTAAGTTACAAAAGTGCCGTTAAAACCCGTACTTTTTTAAAATAGAAACGGATAAAAAGCATTCTTTATTAGAAATATTTAATTGACCAGCAACGATTTGAAGTCTAAAGTTTTATATTCAGAAAGTCAAGAAAAACTTGTGTTTTTTTATAAAAAATACACTAAATTATCAAAATTTATTTATTATGTTTGTGATTGAATGATTTTACTAAATTCAAATTCAACAAACACTTAACTTTTCTATTAAAAAATAAGGAATAATTCGATTTTAATTTAATATTTTTTTGACAATTTATTTACTCACAGGTCTTCTTCTCACCGAACCTCTGGCAGCCGAAGCTAGTTTATTTTTGTCCTTTTCAAGCGACTTGTCCTTCATTTTTGATTCACCGAGTTTGCTCTGCCACCAGATCGCAATCGGACTTGCAATTGCTACGGTTGAATAAGTTCCGGTGATTGAACCGACAAATAATGCGAGCGAAAATCCACGCAGAACTTCTCCGCCGAACAAAACCAATGCCAGAACTGCAAGAAAAACCAAACCGTTTGTTACGATTGTTCTTGACATCGTTTGATTAATCGAGTCATTCGTCAAACCATAAATCGGTTTATTTCTATTTAAGGTTATGTTCTCCCGTATTCTGTCAAAAATCACAATTGAGTCATTTACGGAAAAACCGACAAGAGTTAAAAGTGCCGCTAAGACGGTTAAGCTGACTTCCCATTGAAACATCGTAAAGAAAGCAAGCGTGATCAGAACATCGTGAAATACAGCGATCACCGCTCCGGCGGCATACGTCCAGTCATAGCGAAAAGCTATAAAGAACAAAATCCCAAACATTCCGAGTAATGTAGCAATAACCGCTTGATTCCGCAGTTGTTCACCAGCAACCGGACCGACCGAATCTATTCCGACGATTTTATATTTAGCATCAGCGGCTTGTTCAAGTGCAACTCCCGCAGGTGCTTCTTTACCAAATTTATTGAGTGCTTCAACAACCAGTTTCCGACCTTCGTCAACTTGATTTAATTCATCATCTTCGGTTTTTGCGGCAGTTTCAGTATTCGTATTACCTTCGCCGTTGGAATTAGTTGCCAGAGTGTTGTTTGTATTTGCTTCAGTATTAGTGTTTGTCGCCGTATTCGACTCCGAATTTACATTTGAATTAGCATTAGTTTCAGAATTAGCATTAGCCTCAGAATTATTCGCTTCGGTGTTTGCATTCGCATTTGAATTAGCGTTTGCAACATTGCTATTCGCATCGCTTTGATTCTCACTTTCTGCTTTAGGCTCTTCTTCAACAGTTTCCTTGATAACCGAAGTGTTGATATTTGAATCAACAGATTTGTTTCCGTCTTCACCTTCGATCAGAGGAATTTTGATTAAAACCTCATCTCCTTTGTCAGTAGAATCCTGAATCACCGATTCGTTCAAACCAACAGTTTGCAGAGCATCCCGAATTTCATCAACGGACGGTCTTTCGCCCTTAAATTTTGCAGTTACAACCGAACCGCCCTGAAAATCCACGCCGAGGTTAAACGCATCAGTCCCGCCCGGCGTAAACTGCCGACCGATCGCCGAAACCAAACCTGCAAGAAGAATAAATATGGAAACCGCGATCAAAGGTTTGCGGATTCCCATCCAATCCACATTAATATTGCTAAATAAATCAAACATTTTTATAAATTGCTAATCAGCGACTTTGCTAAAATTCTAATTTCTTAAATACTGAGTTTTGTCTTATTCGGGTTGCGTTCCAGAAGCCACATAAAAATTGTGCGTGAAACAAAGATTGCCGTAAACAGATTAATAAGCAATCCTAAGATAAGCGTTACGGCAAACCCGCGAATCGGTCCCGAACCGAACATATAAAGGATTATTCCGGCGATAATCGTCGTTACGTTCGAGTCAATAATCGTGATAAACGCCCGTTCAAATCCTATATCAATGGACTTTGCCACGGATTTTCCGGCTTTTAATTCCTCACGTGTCCTTTCAAAAACAAGCACATTAGCATCTACCGCCATCCCGATTCCGAGAATCAAACCAGCCATTCCGGGCAATGTCAGAGTTGCATTCAAAACAACTAATGCCGCAATCGTCAAAAGCATATTCAGACTCAACGCGATAACGGCATTTATTCCCGAACCGCGATAATAAAAGAGCATAAAGACGATAATAAATATCAAACCGCCGAGTGCTGCCGTCAATCCGGCTTGAATAGAATCCGCTCCTAAACTCGGTCCAACGGTTCTTTCTTCAAGATACTCGATTTCCGTCGGTAATGATCCCGATCTTAAAGTCAGAGCTAAATCTTCAGCGTTTTGCTGGGTAAAGCGTCCGCTAATCTGTCCTTGATCGTAAATCTGTCCCTGAATAAATGCTACCGACTTAGCTACTTTCTTGGTTTCATTTCCAAGAATCACAGCCATATAATTGCCGATGTTTGCTCCTGTCCAAGCACCGAATTTTTTAGCTCCTTCGGGTTTTAATTGAAATGAAATCTGATAATCACCTTGATTTCCGCTTTGCGAAACTCCCTGAGCATCCCGCATTTCGCTTCCTTCGATAATCGGCGGATATTCAACCATGATCCATCTTTTCGGCTGATTTTCTTGGGGTTGAGCATCATTTGTTGTATCATCCCGCTCAACGTATTCGTAAACTTTTCTAGTCGAATTCGGCTTTCCGCCGATAGTTTGCAGAGCGGCTTCTTCAGTCGGATAAGTGGTCAAATTCGGATTTGGCTGACTCACTACTGCCATCAATGAAAGATTGGAATCTGCTTTTAAAATATCTTTAACTCTTTGCGGATCTTCTACGCCGGGCATTTGCAGCAGAATTTCGCCCGAATCACTCGTTCCGCGTCTTTGAATAGTGGGTTCTTTAAGTCCCAAATCATCAATGCGGGATTCAATAATTTGCAATGCTTGTTCAGTTGCCTGCTCTCTGAGTGTAGCTTGAGCCAACGAAGGCAGTTCCCACGTGATCGTGTTTCCGCTGACACTTTCATTCCAATTTACTAAATCAATCTTTTCTTTAATAACTTTGGATATTTCGGACGCTTTCGCTGCATCCGTCATATTCAGCGTAAATCTATAAGTGTTGTCTTGTGCAGTAAAAGTGCCTTCTTCTACAGGCAAATTCGCAGCCTTCGCGGCATTAACAGCGGCATCTTTATTTTCCCGTGTTAATTTTTGTAAATACAACTCGGTTTTAACACGCATTACCAGATGCGAACCACCTCGAAGGTCTAAGCCGAGATTGATATTTTTGGCTAAGTTATTCTGGATTCCCTGCAAAGTGAAATCCTTTGCCGTGATCGAACCACGCGGACCGATTACCAGATAAATGCCTAAAACCACGATTGCAATAATTATTGCTGTTCTAATCCAAAGATTACTGTTTTTCATTTTTAATACTTTAATTAAGTTGTTAGGTTTCTATTAGTTTTTTGGCTTTTATGACTCTTTTTTATTTTTGTTGTCTATCATTTTATTTACCTAAAAACCTAATCACTTAAGATGCTTTATCAAACTATTTTGTAACTTCTTCATCCCCACGCTTGCCGACAACTGCCGCTTTACCAATTTCCATATTGGATTTTTCGGCACTGCGGATTATAAAACTCGTTTCTCGGACTTCAATAATTTTTCCGATAATTCCGCCGTTCGTTACGACTTCATCACCGATTTTCAAAGCTGCGATCATTTCAGTTAGCCGCTGCTGCTGCTTTTTCTGCGGCAAAATAACTAAAAAGTAGAATATCCCGAAGATTAAAACCAACGGCATAATCGTCCATATAAAACCGCTGCCTTGAAAAAATAACATAATTGTATTCATTAATTTCTACCCCAAAGATGCAAAACAGCAATTATTACAAAGTAACAGAGAATTATCAAAGCAAATGAACCTATTTAACCAAATGTTTTGCAAATTTTTTATAACCTACGCTTTCCAAACCGCTTTGCAAATCCCGCAAAACTTTTTTCAAATCATCTTTGAGCAAAGCATTGACGTTTAATCTGAGTCCTTTAAATACCTTACTTTCGATAATTCCGTTCTCATCGGAGTTCAGCTTTTCATATTTTCCATTCTCCAAAGAAAACCAATCAATTTGCTCATCTAAAACCCGCCAGACAACATATTCCTGCACACTTTTTTCTTTGTAAATTTCTAGTTTGTCGTGCAGATCATAAGAAGCACTGCTCGAAGCAATTTCTACAATTAACTCCGGCGAACCTTCTAAATAATCCTCTTCATTTATCCAGGATTTTCCACCGTGATCTTCTTCAATTCTTAAGACGGCATCAGGCTGAGATTCATCAAACAAGCTATTAATAAAAGTAACATTATCCAGTAACTGCAAACCTCTTGTCTGCATTTCATAATAACCTAAAGTTCCAACAATTATGGCGTGTGGATAACCATGTTTTTTTGCTTTGACACTTTTTCTTGTATAAACAATTCCCTTAATCAATTCCGCTTTAACATTTTTCGGCATCGCTTCATAACGGCGATGAAATTCTTTTTGAGTCAGACGATCACCATTTTCCAAAGGCGGAATAAAATTTCTATTTCTGGATTCGCTTGTTTGTAAATTTGCAGACATAACTTATTAACTCACCTTACGCAATTTTGCTTTTAGCCTGTTTCAACAGGCTTTCCGCGTTTCGCGGTTTTAGCCGCGTCATTTATGGTTTGGTCGCATATTCGTAAAATGTTTTAGGGCGTTTTAACGTCCTTTTTCTTGTAGCTTTAGCTTTGATATTTAATTGCTCAAGCCTTTTCAAGGACGTTAAAACGCCCTCTTTTATTTGGTTGTCAATCTTCCCACGCCATAAATGACGTGGCTAAAACTCGCTTCGCTCAAAAGCCCGATAAATCGGACTAAACTTCATTACTACGTAACAGCAGTTATTAATTATTGCTTATTTTACTTAAAAACTCACGCCGGAATTGCTCGAATTCACCAAGTTTGATAGCTTGCCTAACCTTTTTCATTGTGTCAAGGAAAAACGCCAGATTATGATGCGAAATGAGCATCGCGGCAAGCATTTCTTTTGCCTGATACAGATGCCGCAAATAGCTGCGGGAATATCTGCGGCAGACGGAGCATCTGCATTCGGAATCCAAAGGCTCGGAATCAGCGGCAAATTTTGCGTTGCGGATATTTATTTTTCCGTATGATGTAAAAACTCCGCCCGTGCGTCCGTTTCTCGTCGGCATTACGCAATCAAACATATCAATGCCGTGATAAACCGCTTCGACCAAATCCTCGGGCGTGCCGACTCCCATCAAATAACGCGGTGAATCTTTCGGCATTTGTTTTGCCAAAAACTCCAGAACCTCATACATTACGCTTTTTTCTTCACCGACGCTTAAACCGCCGATAGCATATCCGTCAAAACCGATTTCAACTGTTCTCGTTAAACTCTCTTTCCGCAAATCGAGATGTCTCGCACCCTGCATAATTCCGAATAATGCTTGTTGTCCGCTTAAATTTTCCGTTTCCAAAAAACCCGTATCAAATCCTTCATTTTGCAATTCATTAAATTTTTCCTTCGAGCGTTTCGCCCAACGTGCCGTTAATTCCAGACTCTTTTTCGTCGCATCACGTCCGACATCGCCCGCCAAACATTCATCTAAAACCATCACGATTTCCGCTCCCAAAGCCGCTTGCACTTCCATCGAAATTTCCGGCGACATAAACATTTTTGTCCCGTCTAAATGAGAGCGAAACTCAACTCCTTCTTCATTTAATTTTCGCAAATCCGCTAAGGAAAAAACCTGAAAGCCGCCTGAATCGGTTAAAAGTGAACGATTCCAAGTCGAAAATTTATGCAAACCGCCGAGTTCTCTGATAATTTTAGTTCCGGGACGAAGCCATAAATGATATGTATTGCCAAGAATAATTCTCGCGTCGAGTTCTTCTTCCAAAAACTCAAAACGCACGCCTTTGACCGTTGCCTGCGTTCCGACGGGCATAAAAACAGGCGTTTCAATTTCTGAACGCCTCGTTTTTATTATCCCCGCTCGAGATTCTCCGTCCTGAGCAATTATTTTCCAATCAATACTTTTCATTCGGAATCTTCTTTATTCGTTTCAGGTTTTTTTCTGCCGATCAAAGCCCAGATTCTGGTTGCTCCGATTGCCGTTTCCGAAACAATTTTTCCATCTTCATTGACAAGCACCGCCGAAGGCGTTCCGCTGAGTCCGAATTCCTGGGCAATTTCACTTTCATCATTTTCCAAAAGAACCGGCGATCTTAAATCAAAATCTTTGTGGGCTTCCTCGTCTCCGCTTGAAAGTAAAATCAAGTTCGGCTCATCCTGACCTTTTACTTTGTCCCATTCGCGTAATGACTCCAGCATTTCCACACAATACGGGCAGGTTGCACTCCAATATGCAACAAGTGTTTTCTTACCTTTAAAATATTCATTTGTAATTTCCCGCCCGTCCAGGTCTTTAAGAAAAAACTCAGGAATTTCCTTACCTAAATTGGTTTCTCCATTACCGGGAATAAGAATTAAACCGTCTTCAAAACCATTTTCGCTTATTTTTTCGATAAGTGTATGAATTTCCGAATCTCCTGAGGCGATTTTGCTGGCGATTGTTCCGCCCGCATTTACAAGAAGTGCCGTCGGAGTCCATTCTGCTTCGAGTTTTTCGGCAACTTCACGATCTTCCTGGAGAAGAATTGTTTTAAATTTATCACCACCGAATTTTTCTAAGTTTTCCTTAGCATTTCCGGTGCTTAAAAAAACAAAAGTCAGCTTATCCTTAAATTGTTCCTGCCATTCTTCAATTTGCGGAAGCATTGATTGACAGGGATTACAACTCGGACTGACAAAAAATAAAAGCGTCGGCTTAAGGCTTGAAAAAACACTCGTCAAAGCAACTTTTTTGTCGGTTATGTCTCTTAGCTGAAATTCGGGAACGGGCGAACCGATCGGCAAACCGACTTTCGGTTCTTGAACACCATCTCTTTCAACTTCACGTCCGCCTTCGTGCGAAAGCAATTCGATAACTTCGATCCGCCGCAAAATCTGCGTCTGCTGTTCTGTGATTTTCTTTAAATAATAAAGAACTCCGAACAAAAATCCGACAATTATAACACCGAATATAATCTGCATAATTTCCGTTTCACCGCCAACTGAGTTTGTAATTTCCAAACCTTGATTCTCGCGTCCCGCAAAAACTAAAAATAAAGCCAGCACCGCAAAAGCAGCATTTCTAAGCAAACTTTTTATGCTGACCGGTTCGGAATGAATCTGACCGAAACAATGACAATCGGGAGCATTTCCCTGTTTCATTTGCCACAGCATTCCGCCGATAAATACTAACAATAGTAAAAACCCGCCAATCGCACCAAACCACGAAGTTTGCACAAAAAGCAGTAAAATTGCAATCCCGATCTCCGCCAAAGGCAATAGAATTGAAGCAGGTTTTGCCAAAACTTCCGGCACACCGAAACTCTTTACAGCTTTTTCAGAACCTTCCAGATCAAGCAGTTTTCCAATTCCCGCAAGTGCAAAAATTCCGAATAAAAATAATCTGATTATTAGTAGTAAAATTTCCATACGATTTTTATTAGTGATAAGTGGTAAGTCTTAATTTTTCTCCATTTTCTATGTTCTTTTTAGCTATTTTAATTGAACATATTAAGAGTTTTTGAATTTCTTGACAATCGTTAATAAAGATTTTATTTGTTTTGCCGTTAAATAATCACTATCTTCTATCATTTCAAAATACTTTCTCTTGCAACTCACCACTTACCACTAACCACTTACCGTTTACCACTTTTCCCACTTTTCCCTTTGCTTTTATGACGCTCTTTAATCCGAATCGGCGTAGCAAAAAAGTCAAAGGCTTCACGCAGTTGATTTTCAATATACCGCAAATATGAAAAATGTAAACCCGCTTTTCCCTGTCCGCCGGAAGTAAATAAAATGAAGAATGGCGGACGAATTCCCGCCTGCGTCAAATATTTTACGTGCAGACGAACTCTGCCGCCCTTTCCCGGTGCAGTTCCGCCGCCGCCTCTCGGCTGCATCACGACCTTTTCAAAAAACTCGTTTAATTTCGATGTCGTAATTCTGATGTTTCTCGCCTCATTCGCTTTTTCAACCAACGGCAGAATTTTTGAGATTCTTTGTCCCGATAAAGCCGAAGTTGTAACAATCGGCGACCAGTCGAGAAATTTCATTTTATCGCGGAAATTTCTCTCGAATTCGCTCACCGTTCCCGTGTCTTTATCTTCAACCAAATCCCATTTATTAATGGCGACGATAACACTGCAACCCGAATCAACCGCATATCCGCCGATGTTTGCGTCTAAGTTTGTAACTCCTTCCTCCGCATCAATCACAAGAATAGCAACGTCCGCCCGTTCGAGTGCTTTGCGAGCCATTATGACGGAAAGTTTTTCCGCCATTTCCGTTGTTTTTCCTTTCCGGCGGATTCCCGCCGTGTCAATCAGAAGAAATTTCTGCCCATCAACTTCTAATTCAGTATCAATCGCATCCCGCGTCGTTCCGGCAATCGGCGAAACGATAACTCTTTCTTCACCTAAAATTTTATTCAAGATAGAAGATTTCCCGACATTCGGACGACCGATTATCGCCAGTTTTATCTCGTCCGTGTTTTCTTCATAATCTTCTTCGGGAAATTCCAAAACTTCAAACAAAACTTCGAGCAAATCTCCCGCATTTGTTCCGTGTTCAGCTGAAACGGGAACAACATCAAAACCAAACTTGTAAAATTCCGCCGCTTCTTCCGCAACCTTTTTTGTTTCGGATTTATTTGCCGCAATAAACACGGGCTTTTTCAAATTTCTCAGCAAAATCCCGATCTCCTCATCAAGCGGCGTAATTCCATCGCGGGCATCAACCACCCAAATAATTACCTGTGCCTGCGAGATGGCAAAATCCGCTTGTTTGAAAATATTTACCGGAATAATCGCCTCATCATCAGGCACGATCCCGCCCGTATCAACAATCTCAAACGCCTTCGTCCGCCATTCGACAATCCCGTAAATCCTATCGCGTGTAATTCCCGGCTCATCGCCGACAATTGATTTGCGGCTTCCCGTTAAACGATTAAAAAGTGTTGATTTCCCGACATTCGGGCGACCGATTATTGCTACCAGAGGTTGATTCATAAATTTACGGAGCGATTTTGGTTTAACTTAAAAACAATTTGTATGAATATGAAGATACGATGAAATCTCAAGTTGAACAAGCACTTGAGATTTTTTCTCAAACTCTTAAAAACAATTTAAGAATATCAAAAGTAAATCAAAATAAAAAAGGCGGAATTAACCGCCTGATAACTATTTTAATAGATTGCAAGTTTTGCTTCGAAGCTGTTTGAAAATTCTGAGGTTGGGAAATTTTATTAAGAATAGAACCGAAGATGCACGCGGATGCACGCGGATTTACGCAGATATTTTATAAAATAAATCTGCGAAAATCGTTTTCAATCCGCGTAATCCGCGTTCCATTTCTTCAAATTTTTCAAATTCTTGAGTTTCCAAACAGTTCCCTAGAATCTGAATATAGATAAAATTCCTTGCAAAACAGTTCCGAGCAAATTATATCTGCCGCCCAATTATTATTCATTAGGCACTCGTGCAGAATTAGATTAAATCTTCTTTGATTTTACTTTGCACCTTTGCGACTTTGCGGGAAATAATTCTTATAGCAGAAAAATACTCCCACTAAACGGGCAAAGCAGGCAAAGGAAGATTTTAAGTTTTAAATTCGGTAAAATATAATTTTGCTTGAGTGCTTATCCGTTATTAGTTAAATCTATATTTTACATACACATCTATTGATTTATCATTTACTTTATGCCGCATCTCCAAAGCTCTAAAACTTAAATTTCCCGAATCCCGAATCGGAAATGTGAATGAAATTTTATCCATTTTAACGATCTCAATCGGATTGATTTTTTTATCAATCGAACTCTGCACCAAACGACCTAAAAATTCGCCGCCGAGTCCGCCCGCACCGTTTAAGTTTATATTCAAAACCCTCGCATTCCCGACGAGTGCCTGTTTATTTCTATCAAACGCCAATTCAATATTCGTTTCCGCCCAACCCTGAAATTCGATACAGCCGACCAACGGCGGATTGTAATTTCCATCAAACGCAATCGGCACATAAATTTTTCCCTGCCGAAAACGAACCGCCGTTTTTACACCGTTTGTTTCCCGCAAAAGCCGAATTGATTCATCACAGATGAGTGGAGAGTGGCGAGTGGAAAGTGGAGAGATTGGAAAAGAGGCATTTTGAAAAATTGCGTTTCTATTATTTTCTCCTTTTTCTAATTCTGCTAATGAAATTTTCGGCGGTTTCAGATTCTTGAAAACCGATTCAAGCAAAGCGTCGAAAAATTGCTCGTTCAGAGAAATTTTTATCTCGGCGGTTTGGGCATTGGCAAAATTTGCTGTGGCAAAAATTACGATTATTAGACTTATTATTTTCTTTTTCATTTGATTTTATTTTGCTTCGGAAGTTTTTTGTAATTGTCTTAATTAAAGATGCGTCTAAGATTTTGCAAGTTGGAATTTAATATAAAACGAAAAAATACGGACAAGCCAAAAATAAACGGCTTGTCCGCAAATTATTCCTACTGTTTCTTTATTTATAGTTAAGTTTTTGACGAAGCTTCAACAACTTCAGGTTTGCCCTCCACAACAAACTCTTTGCCGTTCCATTTAAGTTCGGTTTTTGTATATTTTCCTTTAACTTCTTGTTTTGTATCAGCTATTTTCCAATTGCCTTCAACAAATTGCACGTCGCCGAACATTTCGACAAGAAGTTTTCCATTGTCCGCAGTAATTGCTTTTAAGCCGCTTTCTTCGCCGCCTTTTGTTTCAAAACTCCAGAGCAACTTCGGCTTTTCATCTTCAAGCGTATAGACATAAACAACATTGGATTTGGCATTTTTATCCTCCGTAATTCCCAGATCAATAATTGCTTCGTCAACTCCGTCGCCCGTCAAATCGGCGTATTGAATTTTGCCCAATTCCGCCGCGTTTGATTCATTTGATTTTTCCAATTTGCCGTCTTTTAATGTCAAAGATTTCTCTTTTTCATCTTTTGCATCTATTTCAAGCGGATACGAAAAATTCTTGAAATCAACCTTCTTAAACGGCGAATCGTTTTCATTGACACCCAGTTCGGTTTTATTTACATTTTCCCCGTTTTCTTCTTTTACAGTTTCAGTCCAACAGGCATTCGTCATTAACAAACCGATTGTTATAACAAAACCCACGATAAGTATAATTTTTTTACTCATATTTGTTTTACCTTTATTCATAATATTTCCTTGCTTTCAAGCTAAATTTTTCTTGTAAGCACTCACGATTTAACGATAATTCGGCTCAGCTAAATACGTTGTTTAACACGACAAACAGTTGTGGAATTCCTCACAAGAGAATGTGGCTTGGGTGGTATATTTTTAGTTTTTGGGTAATTTGGGAAAGTATAATAAACGGATAAAACTATTATAATCAGACATTTATTAGCAGATAACGCTCAGTTTTTATAAACCACTCCGCACAATATCGTGCAGCCTTAATAAACCGATGCAAATTTGATTTTCGTCAACCACGGGCAGAACAGAGATTTGTTTCGGACGGTCTTCCATAAGTTTTAAGGCATCAAACGCAAGCATTTCGGGAGTTGCGACAGTTGGATTTTCGGTGAGCATTTGTTCGGCTTTAAGTATTGAGAAGTTTTCGGGCGGAGTTTTTTCGATAGTTCTGCGGAGGTCGCCATCGGTGATTATTCCGATTAGAATTTTGTTTTCATCAACTACGTTTACCGCACCGAGTGTATATTTTGAAAGGGCTTTGACGACTTCGAGCCAGTTTGCATTTGGTGAAATATCAGGACTTTCGTGCATTAAATTTTTGACTTTGAGTGTTAAGCGTTTTCCCAGTCTGCCGGCGGGATGGTTTTCGGCGAATTCTTTTTCGGTTAAACCCTTCGATTGCATCAAGGTCATTGCCAACGCATCGCCGATTGAAAGTGCGACGGTGGTTGAAGTTGTCGGAGCAAGATTCAGCGGACACGCTTCTTTGTCAACCGAAGCATCCAGGACAACATCGCTTTGGCGGGCGAGTGTGGAATTTATGTTTCCGACAATTGAAATAATCTTTATCTCGCGGTTTTGGAGCGTCGGGATGAGCGTTAAAATCTCATCCGTTTCGCCCGAATTGCTCAGAGCAATGACGACATCGCCTTTTGTAATCACGCCCAAACTTCCGTGCAAAGCGTCCGACGGATGAACAAAAACCGCTACCGTTCCAGTCGAAGTCAAAGTCTGCGAAATCTTTTGAGCAATCACGCCCGATTTTCCGATACCGAGAACAATAATTTTACTTGGACAGCAAGATAAAATCTCCAAAGCATTTTCAACGGCATCTTTATCAAGCCTTGCTGCCGCACGCTCGATTGCATCGGCTTCGACGCTTAAAATTTTTACAACTTGTTCAAAACTATTTTTCACAAACAAAGTTTCCTAGTTGTTTAAAATTTTCGCAAGTTATGAAATTGAAAATCAAGCGACAATTGTTAATTAAACAAAAAAGACGCTACATTTGAGTAACGTCTTTTTTATAAATAAAAGAGCCGATGATGGGATTTGAACCCGCGACCTACTGATTACAAATCTAAATAGTTAGTTTTCTTGAGTTTAGCTAATTTTGTTTTACTTCGGTTAATACTGCGTTATATCGCTTTTAGTTTATATAAGTTTTATTAAGTTTTGCTAACTTTGGCACTCTTGGCACTCATTTGGCACTCAAATTAATAGACAATTAGCTAATACCTTATGGTGTTCATTGTATTTAGATATAACACTATTTTCTTATTCAGGAATATCTTTTCCTACCTTAACCCAACCCGATTTGATTAGAATTAAATTTTCATACGACAACAATACTGCCGATAAAATATTCCATGTGCTGAATCTGTTGATTATTCTCATCGTAAAATTCATCATATACATCCTGTAAAAGTTTCTCGACATTAGACTCTTCCCATACATACTCACGCTGGAAGTCAGGAACAGTATAAAAATCTTTGAAAAGATCATTTATATTAAGGTCGTTAGATTCAATTGTCGGAGCATTTTGCATTATTTTTATTTGTTTATTCTTTAGGGTTATTAAATTAATAACTCACCTTACGCGATTTTGATTCTTCAGCACGATTTATCGTGTCAGACAAAAAAATCTAACAAAAAAGATTTTATTGTCGGATTTTTATTTTCAAGCCCAAAATTCAGCAAAAATTAATTTACAAGGTGCTGAGTGATTTTTCACTTTGCATCTCTTTTACTTTTAGAATGTTTATAAACTATTTGCCCGTTTTGCCTTTAACTTTTTCTTTCCGGTTGTTACACTAACGATTATATTTTCAAGAAAACGGAGCGTATTGCCCGTTTTTTATTATTTAACAAAACAATTTTGGAGACAAAAAATTAAGATGGAACCGAATTTACAAAGAGAAACCGAGAACA
>JALZKH010000028.1 GCA_030859345.1 Acidobacteriota bacterium
AACTATGTGTCGTGCCATGGCGATAACCGTTTTCCAAGGCTTCGCATTGTTTTTTCGTTAGTTCGATTACTTTTATTTTACCCATCTCGCTTGATAGTCTAAACTATTTCTGCACGATTACTTAACATTGAAATCCGGTCAATTGATGATCCGGCTATTAAAGCGGGATTAAATAAATGGCTTGAAAGTTGGAATGATTTGGATGTTCTCAAACATTTTAATCAACTGCCCGATGAGATTTTAAATACGAAAGTCTGGTATTTTTCAGCCGACATAGAAAAAACCTTCGGAACGGCGGCAGATACGATTTATGCAATCTTGAATGAATCTATTTCCACCGAAGAAGGTTTGAGCAGAATCGCCGATGCTTTTTATGACTCTGAGCAGGAGTTCAAGAATAATTCTGATAAGCTGATAATACTTAAACATTTTATCCAGGGTGCGGACTTACGCCAAACTATATGGGCATATCTGGCTGTTTGTGAATCAACCAACGATGAAGAAATCGAAGAACATCGGGACAGACTTTTTTATTTGATTAACCGGGGAGCGAACTTTCCAAACGCCGAAGAAAATCTCGAAATGCGGCAACTCTGGCAAGTTTTTCATTCGTCATACAGCGAATATTTTGCCGTTAAACACGATACGATTATGAAATCGCATCATTTGCAGGAAAAATTTGATGAAATCTTCAAGGGTGTTGAATGGTGGGAATTTGAAAATTTATCAAAACTGCAGATTTTTCAGCCGCATTACCGGCGGGAAACACAAAAAATTCTCAAGCAGTTTATGGAGTTTGATTGCAGTTTCAATGTCCGTGAAAATCTGAAAACTCATCCGTTTTGTGCCTGCTCATTTAATCTGGCGAAAATAAATGAATGGGAAAATCTGCCGAAAAATCTATTTTCTCTAATTGATTCCGGGCGTAAAAGCTATCGCCGAACACTGATGATGTTAAGCGATATTCTGATTCAGTCAATCGAACCCTTGACAAAAAATGGACAAAACAGAGAATTTGCTGATGCCTCAAATGAATTAATCAAAATGTTTTCACAAAATATCGAAATATCGCTTTTCTCGATGAATCATTTGATTATTCTTAACAAAGTGCTGGAAGATATGCCGTCTTCACCGTTCTTGGATATAAATATCCCAACCATCAACGGACTGCAAAGTTCAGACGAATTGCGTGCTAAACTTAATTTATGGTTGGACGAATTGCCGAAAGAACCTGTTTTGCTCAAAATTTAAAATTCCGCGAAGGTCAGAAAGTAATTTTTAATTTTCTGATAATGTCGTAAAATTCCGATATGAAAAGTGTTTCGATAATTGGAGTCGGCAGAGTTGGAGGTGCGTTGGCTTTAGCTTTGTGTGAGAAAGGTTACCGGATTGAAAATCTGATTTCCCATAACATCGAAAACGCAAGCAAAATAGCCGAACAAATTTCTTCAAGTCCCGGAATTAAAACTTTACAAAATTTTCAAATCACTTCGGAAGACATAATTTTTATCGCCGTACAGGATTCAGAGATAAAAAATGTTGTTGAAAAATTGACTCAAAATCCACCGAAAAACGAAACATTTTTTTTTCATACAAGCGGTTCGCTTTCATCGGAAGTTTTATCTTTATTAAAAAACAACAAATGCAAAACCGGTTCGATTCATCCTTTGGTTTCGATCAGCGATTCATTTATCGGAGTAAAAAGATTTAAAGATTCATATTTTTGCGTCGAGGGAGATTCCGAAGCAGTAAAAATAGCCGAAAAAATTGTCGAAGATTTGGGCGGAAAATCTTTTTCAATCGAAACAAAATACAAAACGCTCTATCACGCTTCGGCAGTAACGGCTTGCGGACATTTTGCGGCTTTAATTAATACCGCCGCCGAAATGCTGGAGACTTGCGGCATTAAAAAATCCGAAGCAAAAAAAATCCTGATGCCGCTTGTCAAAAGCACGTTTGAAAATATGGAAGAACAATCGTTTGCCGAAGCATTAACCGGAACTTTCGCACGCGGCGATTTAGAAACTTTGGAAAAACATATCGAAACGCTCAAAGAAAATGCGACGCGGGAACAAGCCGCAATTTATTTGCTGCTTGGCGAGCAATCATTAAAACTTGCCGGTGAACAAGGAATTAACAAAAACACACTCGAAAAAATGACAAAGAAAATTTCGTTAGCGAAAAAGAATTTCAGATGCTAAAATAAAAATATCAAACAAATTACGGCAAAAGTAATTTAATTAAATTGATAAGATTATGACTGCAAAAAAGGAAAAATTTAAGGAAGAAAAGGAAATTTTTCTTGAACATATAAAAAAAACGGGGCTGCGTCGGACGGCACAGCGTGAGTTGATCTTGGAAGTTTTTCTAAGCACGGAGGAACATTTATCGAGTGAAGATTTGTATTGGCTCGTTCAGAAAAAAGATGAAAATGTCGGGCAGACAACCGTTTACCGAACCTTAAAAGTTTTGACCGAAGCGGGCTTGGCACGCGAAGTTCGGCTTGGCGATGGCAGAACTTATTATGAACATCATTTCGAACACGCACATCACGATCATATGATATGCACCGAATGCGGAAAAGTTATCGAATTTTTCTCGGCAGAAATCGAGGAATTACAAGACGAGATGGCTGATAATTTTAATTTCAAACCGACGCATCATTCCCTGAGAATTTTAGGAATCTGCAATGAATGTCAGCACAAGGAAAAAAATCTAACAAGTGCCGCATCCGGAGCTCAGCCGCGTGTGCGTGTGAAAACATCTATTAATTAAGAAATATTTAATTAAAAATCTATGCAAAAAGAAGAAGTATTTATAAATTTTGAGTCGGAAAAAAGGGAAGGAATCGTTGCCGTCGGCACATATTTGATTGATGCGGCAAAACGTCTGGGAATTAATATTGAGTGCGACTGTAACATTGAAGAAGTTGAACCAACTCAGTCGTGTATGATGAAAATTTCCAAAGGTGAAACACTTTTATCCGAACCGACACTATTTGAAAAGCAACATTTAAGGTCTCAGGCAATCAAAAACGGTGAACGTCTGTCGTGTCAGGCGAAAATTGAAAAATCGGGAGAAATAACGGTTATGTCAGTTAAGAAAAAAGCAGATGCAGAAGAAGAAAAAACTTCGGAAGAAGAAATTCACGAAGAATTTAAAAAGGAATTTGAGGAACTTCCTCTAGAAAAGAAAATCGCAAATCTAGTTGAACTGGAAGCAATTGCTTTGAGTGAAACTTTTTCATTCGTGTTAAATTCGCCTTACGCGGCGGTTGGTAAAGTAATGGACGTTTTAGCCGGTTTCGGTTTGAAAATGGAAAAAGAAGACAAGGAAGCAAAACGTCCCGATGAGCATAAATTCGTGGATGTCGAAGAAGCAAATTCGGCTCAGGAAAAATCTTCGACAACGGCAAAGAAGAAATCCGCCTCTAAATCCACAGCGAAGAAAAAAGTAACAGTTAAGAAAACAAACTCGAAGAAAAAAGCGGATTCAGAGAAAGCAACTGATAAAAATAAAGAAGCAGATAAAAAAGAAACAAAGCAAGAGGATAAAAAACAATAGGTTCGGGCGGCGAAACTAATGTTATTACTCTTCTAAACTGGAGAAGCGTGAGCAATCAATTACAGAAAACACAAACTACCGCAGTTAAAGAAAAAACGCAGTATGGCTTAACATTCGGCGTGATTGCAACGATGCTTTTCGTTGCGGGGTTTCCGATGATCGTTATATTTTTCTTTGGGGTTTTTGCATATTTTTTGTGGAAAACATTTTCTCAGCCGACACAGCAGGGCGTGCGGCAGGTTTTTGAATTTTATGTTTCCGCCAATGAGATTTTGCGGGATGATGAACGCCGTTGGTTCGGTTTTGAAGTTCAGGAAGTGATTTTCCGCGGAGAGAAAATTCTGCAATATATGCACGGTGCTCCGCCGCTCGTCTATTTCACGCTCGGTGCTTTATACAACAAAATCGAAAATCACGAGGCGGCTGTCAATCATCTGTCCTATGTGGTTGAAAACGATAATGCCGATGAGGGAACTTATCTGCATCCTTCTAATGATTTGAGAGATTATGTCAGAGTTTTGCGAAACATCGAGAGTGAAGCGACCAAAGCTCCGCTAACTTCCGCTGCCGTTCGCTCGCTTGAACGTACCAGAAAAAATCGCGGTAAAATTATTTTAGAGGACAGCCGCAGAAAACTTGAAGAATTTAAAGCCGTTAATGGAAACACCGATCACAAAAAACTTTCTCAGAAATCACAAGCAAACGGGGAGCAAACGGAAACGGAAAAATTATTCAGAAGCGTCGTGGACACAACAGCCGAGAAAGAAGAGCGACAATCACAAAATTCAAAACAGAGCGTCCGCCGCAAACTTACCCGTCGCAATAAAAATAATGAGGAAGACTTATTTGCCAACCGTAAACCGATAACGGAAGTTCTTCACGATATTTATGACAAGAATATTCAGTAGGAAATTGTGGATTGTAAATTGTTAATGGTTAATTGTTTGAAGTAAGATGAAAACAATTAACCATTTTCATTTTTAAATAATAAATTTATGATTTCTGCTGAGATAATTGCAATCGGCTCCGAACTTCTAACTCCAAATAAAACAGACACAAACAGTCTTTGGCTGACCGAAAAATTAAATGAGATCGGGATTGAAGTCAAATTAAAAACAATCGTCGGCGACGATAAATTACGGCTTGAAGAAACAATTCGGGATGCCGTATCTCGTTCTCACATCGTCATAACCACGGGCGGTTTAGGTCCGACCGAAGACGACATCACCCGCAAAATTTCCGCTCTGGCAATAAATAAAAAACTCATTTTCAAAGAAAATCTTTTGGATGATTTACGAAAAAGATTTCGTTCATACGGTTATGAAATGCCGGAAAAAAATAAATCTCAGGCTTATATTATTGAAGACTGCGAAGTTCTGCCGAATCCGAACGGTTCGGCGGTTGGAATGATGTCGGATTTAGATGGAAAATTTTTGGTTGTTCTGCCGGGACCGCCGCGTGAACTAAAACCGATGTTTAAAACTTATGTCCTGCCGAAACTAAAAGAATCAGCGGGCGAAATTTTTGTTCGTCGCCGTAGTTTGCGGGTTTCGGGGATGGGAGAATCTTCGCTGGATGAACTGATCGCACCGATTTATACGCAATATAAAAATCCGCAGACCGCGACGCTTTTTAATAAAACCGAAATCGAAATCCAATTAACATCGCAAGGGAAGACATCGGAAGAAGCCGATAAATTAAATGAAGAATTAGCGAATAAGATCGCCGAAAAATTGGGAATTGCGGTCTTTGCATTGAACGGCGAAAAAATGGAGGAAGTTATCGGAAAACTTTTAATTGAAAAAAATAAAACTTTATCCATCGCCGAAAGCTGCACGGGCGGTATGATCGGCGAAAGACTAACGGATGTAGCGGGTGCTTCAAAGTATTTTATCGAAGGAGTCGTTGCCTATCACAACGATGCAAAAGTGCGAACTTTAAATGTTCCGATAAAATTGATAGAAAAACACGGGGCGGTTTCATCAGAAGTTGCCGAAGCGATGGCAGAGGGAATGCGTCAAAGAGCCAAAACGGATCATGCAATTTCGGTTACGGGAATCGCAGGACCGGGCGGCGGAACGGAAGAAAAACCCGTCGGAACAATTTTCGTCGGATATTCGGATATGGAACAAACCAAATCGCTCAAATTAAATCTGCCCGGCGATAGAAATCTAATCCGCTGGCGTTCTTCACAGGCGGCACTTGATTATCTGAGAAGACAGATTTTGAAGGAAAATAATTCAGCTTGATAATATTTTTCGATAAATTTCCGGATCAACATTTCCGCCGCTGACGACGATACAAACTTTTTTATCGGCAAATTTTTCTTTTTGTTCAAGGACTGCACCCAAACTCAAAGCTCCCGTCGGTTCGACTTTCAGATTTGCAAGACTAAAATTTAAACACAAACTTTTCTTAATATTTTCTTCGGAAACTTCAATTATTTCCTCCACACCGTCTTTGATTATTTTCCAGTTGTGTTCACCAACCGCGACCGTTCTCGCTCCATCGGCGATTGTGTTTGGTTCGTATTCGTTGCGGACAATTTCACCTTTTTGCAGAGAAAGGAAAGCATCATTTGCCATTTGCGGTTCGGCACCAACCAGTTTTGCTTGATTTGCTTTACGGCACAAACCTTTTGAAATTCCCGAAATCAAACCACCGCCGCCAACGGGGACGATTACAAAATCGAAATCATCAACAAAATCGGCGATTTCGTCGCCCAGACTTGAATTTCCATCAATCACCAGCGGATCGTCATAAGCACTCGCCCGATATGCTTCGGGAAATACTTTGCATAATTGAGCAACTCTTTCGCTGCGTGCAATTTTATTTACGTCAATCAGATCAACGGTCGCACCATAATTTTTAACGGCTTCAACCTTTACTGCAGCGGAAGTTTCGGGCATCACGACGTGGCATTTTTTGTTTAATAATTTGCAGGCGTAAGCCAATGCCTGTCCGAAATTTCCCGATGAAGCTGTGATTAAATGGTCTTCCTCAACATTTAACGCGACATTATAAGCTGCACGAAACTTAAAACTTCCCGTGTGCTGAAATGTTTCCGATGCAATCGTCAAATCAATATCCAGAAATGTCGAAAGTTTTTCCGGTTGGAGAAATGTTGTCGGGCATATGGCTTCCTGCAAAGTTTTCATCTTTTTAGAATCTAATAGAAAAGCTGAATTCGTCAAGAAAGAATAGACATTTTACAACAACATTTTATAAAAGAATTAAATTTCAACCTTTAACAAGAAAAACATTGTCCGGTTCAAAGTTTGTGTATCCATTTAATACTAACTATTGAAATTTTTAATACAAAAATCTTTTTATTATCTGCAAAGTTTTTTGGGGTTTTCAATTTATGCCGATAAACATTGGTTTTTTGAATTTTTAAAGTTTTAGGAACAATAATTGCAGTTTTAATTATGATAATAAGTTACAACTGACTTAAATCTAAAAAAGGTTTGAAAAATGCATTTTATTTTTTAAGGGATGTCGAATGAATAAAAGTGAAGCCGAAAATATAAACACTGATCCTGTAGAAACACATAAAAAACTAATAACAATTCCTGTAATTGAGGAAGAAATAGTTGTTGGAAAAGAATATGTAGATACGGGAAAAGTGAAAATTTCCAAAAAGATAAGCGAACATCAACAGACAATTGATATACCGCTTATGCAGGAAAGAGTTTCGGTTGAGCGGGTGGCAATTAACAAATTTGTTGATACGCCGCCGGAAATCAGACACGAAGGAGATTTAATGATCATTCCGGTTTTAGAGGAACAAATAGTTGTTCAGAAACGACTTGTTTTGGTGGAAGAACTGCACGTTACAAAACAACTTGTAGAAACACATCATAGTGAGGAAGTTACTACTCGAAAAGAAGATGTAAATATCGAACGGATCGAGTAAGGGTTGGTTGTAATATGGCAAGAAACAATTAGATCAATAAAAATCAATAAATACAGGGGGAAGTATGACACATACAGTAGTAGGAATATTTGACGACATAAGCGATGCTCGTCAGGCAATGGAACAATTAGTTAAAGGTGGGTTTATCAAAGAGGATGTTGACATATCTCAAGGAAAAGTCAGCGAAGCAACTGCCAATGCAGTAACTGATGATAATGATACTGTTGGAGATACCGATGCAGGCGACAGCATCAGTAACTTTTTCAGACATCTGTTTGGTAAAGATGATGCTCGTTCGACGCAGTATGCCGAGATTGCCAGACAAGCTAATGGAATCTTAACTGTCCAAGCTGATTCAAAAGAAAGAGCCGAAAAAGCCGCTGAGATTATGGATAATAATAATGCCATTGATATAGAAAACCGTTCTGCTCAATATCGAAATACGGCTAGAGCAAATGTAGATACTGATAGAAAAAGGACAGATGTAGATAGCAATACGGAAACAATTCCGGTTATCGAAGAACAGCTGAATGTAGGTAAAAGAACCGTCGAAACGGGCGGAGTTCGCGTCCGTAGTCAGATTATTGAAAAGCCGGTTGAGGAAACTATAAGATTACGCGAAGAACATGTAATCGTTAATCGCCGTCCGGTAGATCGGGAAGTTACCGAAGCTGATTTGAACAACTTACAGGAAGGTGAGATCGAAATTACCGAACGTGCTCAAAAAGCGGTTGTCGGTAAACAAGCCCGCGTAGTTGAAGAAGTTGAAATTGGTAAAGAAGTTACCGACCGCGAAGAAGTTATCAGCGATACGGTTCGCAAAACGGAAGTTGAAGTTGAGGAACTCAACAGGGACATTGATAGAGATGTTGATACTGACTTAGACGACGATGTAAGACGTAGATAATTTTCTAAACAAACTAATTTAGCAGAGGTGAATTTCATTAAATGAAACTCACCTCTTTTTTTGATAATGAATGAACAAGTTTGTGTGAAATATAAATTATATTATATTTGTTAAGAATTATATAAAAAAGCTAAACAGCTTGGTGGAACTTTGAAGATAACGGAAGATTTTGACGAGAAGATTTGGAGTTTTCAAAAATTTGGGAACAAAATAGTTTTTGAACAGATAATAAATATATAAATAAAAATAGAGTTCTTGCGACTTTGGACTGGTGCGTTAAAATAAATTTATGGAAAAAGCAAATTTTGGAATGATCGGACTTGGCGTGATGGGCAGAAATTTTTTGCTCAACGTTGCCGAAAGCGGGTTTTCGTGTGTTGGTTATGATTTGGAGGAGGAAAAACGGAATCTTCTCGATGAAGAAGCGGAAGACTTTGACGTTGAAGTAGCAAGCAATTTGGAAGAATTTATCGAAGCTCTCGAAACTCCTCGAAAAATTATGATGCTTGTTCCGGCGGGGAAAATTGTGGATTCGGTAATTGAAGATTTGCTACCGTATCTTGAACAAGGCGACATCATTATTGACGGTGGAAACTCGCATTTTTCGGATACCGAAAGACGACAAAAAGAATTAGATGAAAAGGGTTTTGCTTTCTTAGGAGTTGGTGTTTCCGGCGGTGCGGAAGGTGCAAGACACGGGGCAAGTATTATGCCGGGCGGGAAAAAATCCGCTTATGAAAAAGTTGAAAAAATTCTCATTGCGGCTTCGGCAAAAGTTGATGGTGAGCCTTGTGTAACTTATATCGGAAAAGGTTCGAGCGGGCATTTTGTCAAGATGGTTCACAACGGAATCGAATACGGTTTGATGGAGATTTTGTCGGAAACTTATGATTTTATGAATCGTGTTTTGAAAATGGATTATGACGAAATGAGCAAGACCTTTGCAACGTGGAATGATGCCGAACTAAATTCTTATTTGGTTGAAATCACATCAAAAATCCTAACAAAAAAAGACAGCGAAACCGATAATCCGCTGGTTGAAATGATTTTAGATAAAGCCGCTCAAAAGGGAACAGGTAAATGGACTTCGCAGGTCGCAATGGATTTTGGTGTGCCGATTCCGACGATTGATTCGGCGGTTTCGATGCGGCAGATTTCCGCTCAAAAAGAAGTGCGAATTCTGACCGCTCAAAAATACGGAAATGAAGAACCCGAAATCACAAATCCACCGACGGAAAACAGCGAAAAGGTTGAAAGCCAACTGCTTGAAGATGAAGTCAAAGCCGTCCGTGAAACCGCCGCCGCCGAAACACTTGTTACCGAACAGCAAGATTTAAATATCGAAGCGGAAGTCGGAAAAGAAGCAGAGGCAAAAACAAAAGTCGAATCGGACGAAAAGCACGACGAAATTGTGCGGAAAGATGTTTTTAAAAATAAGGAAGAATTTATCGAAAAACTCAAACACACTTTGCTCAGTTCGTTTATCGTAACTTACGCTCAGGGAATGTCGCTTCTGCAAGTCGCTTCGATTGAAAAAGATTACGAATTAAACTTAGCCGAAATCGCCAAAATCTGGCGTGGCGGTTGTATCATCCGTTCCCAACTTCTCGAAGATATACGAAAGGCATATAATAAAAATCCAGATTTGCCGAATATGATTATGAACGACAATTTCGCCGAAATTCTAAGCGAAAACCGCGATTTCTGGTGTCAGATAAACAATGAATTTATGATCAGCCAAGTTCCTTCGTTGTGCTTATCATCCGCACTTTCATATTTCGACGCATTTCGCTCACATCGTCTGCCGGCAAATATGATCCAAGCCCAACGCGATTTCTTCGGCTCGCATACTTATCACAGAGTTGATAAAGAGGGTGTGTTTCATAGTGAGTGGGAGAAATAACGGAAAATGGAAAAAGGAAAATAGAAAATGGAAAATGGTAATTTGGTTATTATCTTGTCCCTCATTTTTTATTCGTTGTCCCTAAACCTTGATACGTGAATATAATTCTCCCACAGAAATTTCGCATTTGATCGAATCAAGCGGAATTTTGTCTTCGCGTTGTTGGTAAATTCTGTAAATCCATTGATTTATCGTTTGTTTGGCGTAATGCTCAACACGCATCAAATCTTCATTTACTAAAACGCAATCTTTGATGCTTTCCATCGCAAAATAGCAATCGAGTTTTTCGGTCTTATCGTGGCAAATTGTAGCTTTTGATAAAACTTCAACAACGACCGTCGGATTTAAAAGCAAATCCGTTTCGCCGTCTTCAAATTCAGGATCGCCTTGAACAATGACAACATCCGGGTAGCAAAAACTATTTACAGCCAGTTTTACACGCATATCATTTACATAAATCTCGCATTGCCCACGCACACGGCTGCCGATTGCAATCGTTGCGTTGCTTCCGATAAGATTATGTTCGCGGCTCGAACTGGGCTTTTCCAAAGATTTTCCATTGTGAATTTCACGTTTTGTGATTTTATTTTGATTTGAATTCAGTAAGCCGATTGTCGAGAAATTATTTTCCGTTTCGGACACAATAGTTTCGCTCATAGACAACTCCAATATAAAAAAAGATTTGTTAGACGGGGAATAGAATAAATTTATTATAAACTATTTTGAATAATGTTAAAACATTTTTATTAAATAATATTTTTCATATCTTCATAATCCATCGCAGAATTCACATTCAGGAAAGCCTTTGAATCTATTTGAAGTTTTTTATAATTTATAATTTTCGTATCAATCAATTCCAGAAATTGATTAACGGAAGCAGAATTATTCTCTTCTAAAAGTTTTTCTAAAATTGGAAGGCACGATGATATTTTATAAATTCCGCATAATGGTTGAAGTTTGTAATTAGCTTGTTCGGGAACAATTGCGGAGAAATTTTGGGAGTGAGTTAGATACGTTGCAAGTTTCAAAATTACATCAGTTTTTACCAAAGGCAGATCAACAGCTAAAATTACAGCGTATTTCGTTTGGCAATCTTTAAAAGCCGCGTGGATTCCGCTCAATACTCCGCGATTTTTATAAATGTCAAAAATTGATGGGATTTTTTGCGGAAATTTTTCAGTAAAATGCGTTTGATTCTGATTAAGGACAATTTTTATGCGTGTGTCGCAAATAGGTCGCAGAATTTCAACTGCATTTTCTAGAAATGTTTTATCGCCAATTTTTAAAAACGCTTTGTCCGTTCCCATCCGTGAAGATTTACCGCCCGCGAGAATGTAGCCTGAGAATTCATCGAACATAACAAAATATCATAATTCAGATCAGTAATATCGAAAAGTTACAAGATGTTTATTAAAAAAGGCGGCAAGCCCGAAAATGACTTGCCGCCTTAAAACATATTTTTTATTGAATTATTTATTGAACCTTTAAAACCGTATAGGTTTTACCTGTTGGCTGTTCAACATCCTTTTCCTCAAGCGTAACGAATAAACCAAAATCACTCAGAGCAGTTTCGCTGCGGATTTCCGATTCCTGTCGGTTTCCGTTATTGATAACCTGACCGAGTTTTGAATATTTCCCGTCCGGTGAAGAAGCCCAGAGGACAAAACGTGCACTCTTCGGAGCCATCTTCATATCATCAAAACGCATTTTGATTTTAGTCAATCCGTCTTTTGTCGGATCAATATACGCTTTACCCTTTAAACCTTCCAGGTCGCCGCTGAAATTAATTCTGATTTCCGCCATTTTGGTATAGCTCGGAACATTCAGAAGCGGAACTTGATAGATTGAAGTAACTTCCGCAGATTCAGCTACCCGTTTATTGTCGGGAACGCTGGTTATTGCCGTCGGAACAACCGCATAACCTTTCGGAATTGCACTTCTAAACATAACCGGCGTGTCTTTTTCAAAAGTCGTTAAACCTTCCGTCGGTGAAAGAACCAGCATAAATTGATTAAGCGGTGTTTTGAAAGTAGTTTTTGCCATTCCGTCTTCCGATCTTGCAGGTCCTAAGTATGTAACTTTTCCGTTCGGTTCAACCGCATATACAAAATAATTAGCGGCAGAGTCTCCGAAATTGCTTGTGTCAAGATCAATCATCGTTTCGTTTTCCATCCGCATAATGCGGGCAGCACCACGGGTCGTCGGCATAATTTCTACCATAACTTCTTTGCCGACCGGATATTCAATGACCGTCCAACTTCCGTCCGGGTTTTGAACAACCTCTTTTTTTGTAACAGTTGTAGTTTGAGTTGTATCTTGTGCGATTGCAACTCCCGTTAAACCTACGCATAAAATTAGGCTTATTGCGATTGTATATAATTTTTTCATTGTGTTTATTCTCCTTGTAATTTAATAATTCGCATCCATTGAGCAGAGAGCAAAACAAATTTAAATTACATTACGATTACGATAAGGAAAACTTTGCAATTACCGTGCCGAAAATGTTAAGGCATTATATTACAATGGTTTACAAAAGATAAGATTTTATATTAAATTTAATTGTTTTGAAATCATACATTTAGTTTTAACTTCGTTCACCGAAAAAGTATCGGCTCTTAGCTGATTTTAACAACTGATTTGATTCTCATTTTTTTAGTGCAAGTTGGTATTAGATACTTTTTTCAACTGATATGACAACAAGTTTTGAAGTCGGGCAATTGCTTCTTTTCGCCACGCTGTCAATCGGGACGAGCGGGTTGCCTTCGGGAAAATAGACCGCCGCACATTGTTTTGGAATTGGATATGTAACGACGATGAAAGTTTCCGCGTGTCGCTTGCCGTCCGTGAAATAACTTGTAATATCAACGACATCTCCTTCTTTCAAATTGCGGTCGGCGATGTCTTGTTCATTCATCAGTATGACGCGGCGTGTGCCGTAGATTCCGCGATAACGATCTTTGTAATCATAAATCGTTGTGTTGAATTGATCGTGTGCCCGCAAAGTTGTCAGGAGAAGTTGATCGGATTCGATTGCAATCTTTTCCAGCTTGCTTGCGACAAAAACGGCTTTGCCGGATTCGGTCGGGAATTTTCCTTCACGCGGCGGATTCGGAAGGAAAAACCCACCCGGTTCTCGAATTCGCTCGTTGTAATTTTCGTGTCCCGAAACGACTTTGCCGATAGCTTCACGGATGTTGTCATAATTTCCGACCATTTTATCCCAGTTAAGAGTTGATCTTTCGCCCAAAACGGCTTTCGCCAGTTCACCGACGATCCACGTTTCACTTCGGTGATGTTCGGTTTTCGGTTCAAGAATTCCTTTCGACATCTGAACTTGAAGCGTTGTGCTTTCGCACGAAACAAACTGTTCTCCCGATTCCTGCGTGTCAATTTCGGAACGTCCAATGCACGGCAGAATTAAAGATTTTCTCCCGGTTGCAAGAGCGGTTCGGTTTAGTTTTGTAATGACCTGTGCTATCAGATTCGTCTTTCGCAAACCTTCCGCCGTAAAGTTAGTGTCGGAAGTTGCTGAAAGGAAATTCCCGCCCATTGCAAAGAAAACCTTGCCGCGTCCGTCGTTCATTGCCTTGCAGCTTTCGACGACATCGAAACCGTCTTTTTCGGGCGTTTGGAATTCAAAAACTTTTTCTAACTTTTCGCGGAAATCATCATTCATTTTGTGCCAGATTCCCATCGTGCGGTCGCCCTGCACATTTGAATGACCGCGAACCGGACACAAACCCGCACCATCTTTGCCGACTTGTCCACGCAAGAAATGCAGATTGGCGATGTCCTGAATTGTGGCGACAGACTCTTTGTGTTGAGTTATGCCCATCGCCCAACAAGTTATTACGCGATCAGCTTCGTTAAACATCTTTGCGGCTTCGTTGATTTGCTCACGCGAAATTCCGCTTTCATTTAAAATATCTTCCCACGAAATTGTTTCCAGATTTTTAATGAATTTATTAAACCCGATGGTTTTTTCTTCGATAAATTTGTGGTCGAAAACCGAATTCGGATTCTCGTTTTCCTTTTCAACCAAAATTTTCATAATCCCTTTCAGCAAAGCCATATCACCACCGATCTTGACAGGCAAAAACAAATCAGCAAACTTGGTTGAATCTCCGCCCAAAAGTGCAAGTGGAAATTTCAATGGATTATGATAATGCTGCGGATTCGGATTGATAAAATTCATCAAGCCTGCTTCGGGCAAAGGATTTATCGCAATAATTTTCGCACCGTTTTGCTTTGCGTCCTGCAATGAAGACATCATTCGCGGAGCATTCGTGCCGGGATTTTGTCCCATAATTATTATCAGATCGGTATCCTCAAAATCCTTAAGCCGAACATTCGCTTTGCCGACTCCGGTTGATTCGGCAAGTCCGACCGAAGTTGATTCGTGGCACATATTCGAGCAATCCGGCATATTATTTGTGCCGAATTGACGCACGAATAATTGATACAAAAACGCAGTTTCATTTGAAGTTCTACCCGAAGTATAAAATATCGCTTCATCAGGCGAGGCGAGCGAATTCAATTCTTCCGCCAGTAATTGGAAAGCGTCTTGCCATGAGATCGGTTCATAATGTGTCGCATTTTCACGCAAAACGAAAGGCTGAGAAATTCGTCCCTGCAAATTTAGCCAATGGTCGTCTTTATCGGATAATTCTTCGACCGAATACCTTGCAAAGAATTCCGGCGTTACGAGTTTTTTCTGCCCTTCATCGGCAAGTGCCTTCGCACCGCTTTCGCAAAATTCGGCAATCGTGCGGTCTTCGGGATCAGCCCACGCACAGGATTGGCAATCAATACCGCCTTTCTGATTGAGTTTGAGCAGAGTCCGCGTCCCGTCAACCACACCCATTTTCCCCCAGGTGTTTCGCATACTCGCCCAGATCGCAGGCAATCCCGCCGCCGTATCTTCAACTGGTTTTCGCTCTAAATCGCCTAAAACTATCGGTTTTCTTTCTTTTGTATCGCCGTAATTTTTCATAATTCTTTTCTCAGCATTCAACTTCGGAATTTGGAAAAGCATCCCGATTATCTAAATCCGCAGGTCGCGTCGGACACGCAAAATCTTTTTCAATTATAATTTCCAGATTAATATCGCTGCTCACGCTTTGATTTGCGTAAATTCCGACCTCGTCATCGTTATTCATCCAAAATTCAGTTTTTTGAACGGGCAGAAAAATTTCGATGTGATTATTCAGCATTTGAGCTTGAACATCTTGAATATCTTCGGAAATTCGCAGAGCATAGATAAATTGCTTGGTTGGTTTTATGCCCAAAGTTATCGTTTCCGAAAGATTTCCGGTTTCACGCAATTGATTGACTTCCGATTGCAAAAGTCTGAGCCGAATCGAGTTTTCACGCAGACGCAGTTTCATAAATTATTCTTTCATTTCCCGTATAAATATTAAATCTGTTATCGCGGACAAAGCCCAAAAGTGTAACTCCAAATTCTTTCGCCGCTTCGACAGCCAGGCTCGAAGGTGCGGAAACCGCTGCAATTAAGGGGATTTGTGCCATTACGGCTTTTTGCACAAGTTCAAAACTTGCCCGTCCGCTTAAAAATAAAACTTTGTCATCAAGCGGTAAATTACTTTCTAAAAATTGCCCGCCGATTAGCTTATCAACCGCATTGTGCCGTCCGACATCTTCACGCAAAAACAATAGATTTCCATTCTTGTCAAAAAGTGCGGCGGCATGTAAACCGCCCGTTTCGTCAAAAACCGTCTGAGCATTTCTTAATTTTATCGGTAATTCATTTATAATTTTCGCCGAAACAATCGGGAAATCTTTTTCTACAAGCGGTTTTGCACCCGTCGCCAAAGCCTCAAGCGAACTTTTCCCGCAAACTCCGCAGCTTGAAGTTGTATAAAAATTTCTCTCCAGCTTTTTGAGATTTACCTTAGTGTTTTCCGACAGATCAATGCGAACGGTGTTTCTATTGTTTGGAAATTTACCGCAATGTTTGATGTTTTTGATCTGGTCTTTGTTTTTTAAGATTCCCTCGGTAAATAAGAAGCCAGCGGCGAGTTCAAAATCATTGCCGGGAGTTCGCATTGTGATCGAGATTGCTTTGTGAGTCAGTTTGCCGTTTTCATTAAAGCCGAGACGAATTTCGAGCGGTTCTTCAATAGCAAGAATATCATTTTTAGACACGATAGAATCAGTGTTTGAAAAGCTGTTTATTTGCACTTCAAACTTTTCTCGTTTTATCCCGCTTGCCGTTTTTGCCATAAATAATTATAGCAAATGGAAATGGATTACCACAGACCAATGTGATTTGAAGGTAACTTTTTTATTAGTATTTTAGATTAATGTGTTTTGCGGCTTTGCAGTAAAAACTTTCTCCTGCAAAGTGGTAAAGTTCGCTGTGGAAGAAATAAGAACTCTTATTTTTTTTCGGTAATTTCCCAAGCATCTTCAGTTTTCAGAAGTTTGCTCATCAATGATGCGTGAATCGAATGTCCGCTTTTTTCGGCGATGATTTTAGCGAGCATCGGCATTCCGAGAAGTGCAAAATCGCCGATGATGTCGAGAATCTTGTGGCGGACGAATTCATCTTTGAAACGCAAAGGATTTTCGTTAAGCATTCCGGTTTCGGTTAGAACTATTGCATTATCGAGCGATCCGCCTTGAGCTAGATTGGCTTTTCTCAGCATTTCGATTTCCTGTGTAAAGCCGAAAGTTCGGGCAGAGGCAATTTCTCTCCCAAATGAGCCGTTGTCTAAAACGAAATGAAAAGTTTGTTTATTGATAAATGGATGCGGAAAATCTATCGAACACTCGATCTCAAATTTGTCCGAAGGTTCAACCGACATTTTTCTGTCGTCCTGTTCAAATTCGACCTTTTCCTTAACACGAAAAAATCTGCGTGATGCGTTTTGTTCTTTTATTCCGGCTTTTTCGATTAGTTCAATAAAATTTTCACTTGAGCCGTCAAGAATTGGAATTTCAATATTGTCCAATTCGATAAAACAATTATCAATTCCAATCCCACGCAGAGCCGAAAGTAGATGTTCACAGGTCGAAAGCACAACACCTTTTCTAAGCAGCGTCGTCGCATAACTGCAATGAGAAATATATTCAGCTGAAGCGGGAATCTCAAAATTATCTAAATCCGTGCGAACAAAAATATAACCTGTATTTTCGGGAGCGGGTTTTAAGTTCAGATTTACTTCGACTCCCGTATGAAGTCCGATTCCGCTTGTTTTGATAGATTGTTCGAGTGTTTTTTGTCGCTGCATTTCAATATTATTTAACGCAATGCTTGTGCCGTTTAATAAACTTAGGAAAATACGATATATTTATAGTTCGGGATTTTTAAAGTGTAGCGGTTTTACAACATTTGAGAAAAATCTGTGGCAAAGTTAATACAAAATTTAAATAATAATTATAAATATTTATGGCATTAGAAGTAGCAGGTAAAAAACCTTTATCGGAAAAAAAGTTAAAAATAGAAAATAAATCGGAAATAGAATTGCCGAAAAATGCGGAAGAAGAAATTCACAAGATCATAAATTTTCTACCCGTCGAGCATCGGCGGGGTTTGGCAAGATTGAGATTGGTGGATTTTATTAATGATCCGCGTCTTAAAGATACAAAAGTGAATGTACCGGGAGATCTGCCGGGGCTTTATCATCCGAAAATGCAGAACAAATCAGCTTGGATGGAAGTATCAGCCGGAGCTTTATTGAAACCTTTCGGGAAATTTACCGAGCGTTGGATGGCGAAAACTTCATTTAAGAGCAATCTGGCGGGTTTGATATTCTCCCTGATCGGTCAGCATTATTATATGACGCTCAAACATTCTGTAAAAAAACAGAATATGGAAGGGCAGATCAGGCAGTATGCTCAGAGCAATCTTCGAGCGTGGAGCGAACAGCAATCGGGAAACAGTTGGCGTGGAAAATTGTTTAAACCACTTCGCCCCTTTGTTGAGAAATGGGCAAAATGGCTAAATAAGAAGGCGGCACAGAACAAGTAAAAGCAAGGCAAAAGTAAAAAGGCAAAATCAAGGCAAGAAAATGCAGATTGAGATGATTCAAGCAAAGCGGGAAGATGTTGAGATTGTTTCATCAATTTTGCAGGAAGTTGCTGATTGGTTAATTCAAAAAGGCGAAAAACTCTGGGAAAGAAACGAACTTTCAGCCGATAAATTAAGTGAACAGGTTGAAAACGGAATGTTTTGGCTGGCAAAAGGCGGCGAAGAATTTGCGGGCTGTATTCGTTATCAAAATGAAGATTTGGAATATTGGAATGACGTTCCGCATTCGGATTCAGCCTTTGTCCATCGCGTTGCCGTTTGTCGAAAATTTGCAGGTCAGTCTATTTCAAAAGAAATGATCGAATGGGCGAAACGTAAGGCGAAATCGGAAGGAAAAAGGTTTTTGCGGCTTGATTGTGCAAATAGAAAAAAGTTACGCAATGTTTATGAAAATGTTGGTTTCAAGTTTCATAGTTTCAAGGAACGCGATCCTTATTCAGTTGTGCGTTACGAATTTGATTTATCAGAAGTTTAATAATGATTTCTTATCTTCCTTTGCGGCTTGGCGGGAGAAGAAATAGTTCCCGCAAAGAAGCAAAGCACGCAAAGAATGCAAAGAAATAATGAGACTATCAATCTACAAAATCTAAACAATAAAGAGGAAAATGTGTGTTAAAAGAAGCGGTTGATTATTATCACGAATTGTTGGAAGATGAGGATTTGAAACAATCTTCATTGCAGGCTCTCGAAGACGGTTTGGAAGAAGCCAAATTGATCTTCGGCGGAAGAAAACTTTGTCCTTATTTGCGACCTGATTTTGTTTTGGAATCGGATTGGAAGCGAGTTTCTGCAATCGGTGAAACGATCTGGGGAGCGTTGCAAAAGGTTAAAGATGCGGCGGTTGAAGATGAAAATCTGCTTGACGAACTCGGCGTAACTGAAATTGAAAAGGAGTTGATTGCGATTGACCCGAAATACAAACAGGTTTCGCCGACGGCAAGACTTGATTCTTTTCTCGTCGGCGACACATATTCTTATGTTGAATTAAATGGCGAAAGTCCCGCGGGAATTGCGTTTTCAGATTCGGCGAGAGATATATTTTTGAGCCTTCCGATAATGAAAAAATTCACCGAAAAATATGAAGTTTACGGACTCGAAGGACGCAAGCATCTGCTTGAAACTTTGCTCAGTTGTTATGAAGAATATCTCGGACACGAGATCAAAGAAAATCCCGTTATCGCCATTGTTGACTTAAAAGGTTTGCCAACGGTCAAAGAATTTGAACTTTGCAAGGAATATTTTGAAAAACACGGCTATCAATCAATAATTTGCTCACCCGACGAACTCGAATTTTCAGGCAACAGATTAAAAGCAAACGGAACTGAAGTTGACCTCGTTTATCGTCGTCTGCTCGTCAATGAATATCTGCCGATAATGGAAGAAAGCCCCGCTTTACTTGACGCATACAGAGCAGGTGCGGTTTGTATGGCAAACAGTTTTCGGGCAAAACTCGTTCACAAAAAAGCAATTTTCGCTGTTTTAACAAACGAAAAATACGCACATCTTTTTGACGAAAACGAACTCGCCGCGATAAATGCCCACGTCCCCTGGACTCGTATGTTTCGGAAAGAAAAAACGGAATATTACAATGAAGAAATAGATTTGGTTGAATGGACAAAAAATAACCGCGACAAACTTGCCCTTAAACCAAATGACGATTACGGCGGACACGGAATATACATCGGTTGGGTTTCAAGCAAAAAAGAATGGGAGGAAGCAATGAAAATCGCACTCGCCGACGGAGATTATCTAGTGCAGGAGCGTGTCAAAACCGCCAAACAGGATTTTCCGTTTATTGATGATGAAGGCAAAGTCCATATGACACCATCATTGGTTGACCTCGATCCGCTTCTGTTCAACGGCAAAGTTCATTCATCTTTTACAAGGCTTTCGACAACAGAATTAGCCAACGTAACTTCCGGCGGCGGAATGGTGCCGACTTTGATTTTGAAGGAGAAGTAGTATGAACCGATCTTACTCGAAATTTAGAATTACATTATTAACTTTCGCTTTTGGATTAGCAAGTTTTTGGTTTGTTGATAGAGTAAATGTTATATCTGAGGAAATTCCAGTTGATTTACCGAAAGCGAAATTTAGTTCTGTTAAAGATGTTTCCATAGTAGAAGAAGGAAAGGATTTTATAACCTCTGGATACGTTAGTAGTGGCAAAACTAAATATGAAGGAGAAGGCTACACAAAACTATATCATACAAATTTCTTTAGAGCGGTTTGAGATGGTCTTAATAAAAGTGGATAAAAAACTCTCTATGATTAAAATAGAGAAATATGAAAAGAAAATATGATGTTGAGTTTAAGCGAAATGCGGTACAAAAGGTTTTAGACGGTCAAACGGCGGTGAGTGTCGCTCGGGAGTTGGGGATCGGGGAGAATCTGATCTACAAGTGGAAACGAGCGTTTTTACAGAATGGTAACGGGTTTCAGAGCGGAGTTCACCTAAGCGAAAATGAGGTCTTGAGAAAGCGTAACCGGGAGTTGGAGCAGGAGAATGAGATTCTAAAAAAGGCGGCACTCATCTTCGGCAGAGGAAAGTAAAACGC
>JALZKH010000058.1 GCA_030859345.1 Acidobacteriota bacterium
CTTATCAGATTCAAAAGTTTTACGGTGCGATGCAGAAACAAGGACTTTCGGCAAGAACGGTGCGTTATGCTCATACCGTCCTTTCGTCTGCATTAAAGCAAGCGGTCAAATGGCGAATGATAAATCAGAATCCGTGCGATCTGTGCGAACTTCCAAGAAAAGAAAAAAAGGAAATGAAACATCTTTCGGCAGACGAAACGACAAAGTTTTTGCAAGCGGCAAAAGATGACAAGTTTTTTGCACTTTTCCTTTTGATAATTGAAACCGGAATGCGTCCATCTGAATACTTCGGCTTGCAATGGAAAGATATAGATTTTGACGGGCAAGTTTTAAGTGTCAGACGTGCCGTGCATCAACAAAGCGGCGGCGGATATGGATTTGCCGAAACCAAAACAAAAAGAAGCCGCCGAAGCATACCGTTTTCAAAATCTCTACTTTCGACACTAAAGAAACACAGAAACCGACAACTTCAAGAAAGATTAAAACTCGGCGGAAGTTATCAGAATCTCGACCTTGTTTTTGCTACGGAAATCGGAACGCCTTTGAATAGAAAGAATTTTACCGAAAGACATTTCAAACCGATTTTGAAAAAAGCCGAATTGCCGGACATACGGCTTTATGATTTACGGCATACAACGGCAAGTTTGCTACTTTCAGCAGGTGAAAACCCGAAAGTTGTTTCAGAACGTCTTGGACACGCTTCAATCGTTATTACGCTCGATACTTACAGCCACGTCTTACCGACAATGCAGAAAGAAGCTACTGAAAAACTTGAAAGAATGCTTTACGGAACGTAAGGAAAAAACAAGTTGGCACTCACTAGGCACTCAAAACAAAAACGGGCATTTCTAAAATGCCCGTAAGTTGTTGAAAATAAAAGGGCGGCTAGAGGGATTTGAACCCTCGACCTCCTGAACCACAATCAGGCGTTCTAACCAACTGAACTATAACCGCCATAAACATCAAAAGACTAAACTTAATCAATCGAAGTTCTCAATTATTACAAAAAATTGATAATTTGTTCAAGCTGGAATAAGAGATTCACATATCAAAATTTTTTGAAGGAAAATCTCTCCTCAGAAATACTTGACGATTTTCATATAAGATTTGTATAAAATGGTCAGCTTGATGGTTGGTTGATTTAATCTATATACGTATATTTATTCTTTTGTGTCTAATAATAATACGAACTTTGTCTTAACCGAATACATTTTGTCTTTGTCATTATCAGATAAACGCTTTGTAATCTGAAGTTTATTCTTGGCACATTTATTGCAACTATATTACTAAATTACTAAAGACTAAAGTAAAAAATGATTTTTACATTTTTAATATAAGCTAATATCACCCGGAATTATCTTAATTGATGAGTTTTGAATAGTGAAAATAAAGGTGGAAATTATTTTGAAACTGGAACGTAAAACAAAACAGGAGTTGAATTATGACAGATACAAAAGAAAAAATCGGAGATGCGGTAACAGGGGATAAAGATGCGGCGAAGGAAGTTTTAACAGAAGCAAAAGATAAAGCCGGAGCTGCAGTCGGACGTGCTTATGAAAAGGTTTCAGATCAGGCATCAACAAAAATTAATGAGCAAAAGTCAAACTTAGCAGCGGGACTTTCGACGGTTGCTGAAAATCTCAGGGAAGTTGACAAGAACCTTCAAAACACAGATCAGGAAACACCAATCACAAATTTTACCGGAAAATACACAGGTTCGTTAGCGGATCAAATCGAAAATCTGGCGGGTTACCTGGATAATAAGGAATTGGGTGAAATGTTGGGAGATGTCGAAAAATTTGCACGTAAAAATCCGACGGTATTTATCGGCGGGGCTTTTGCGGCGGGGTTGCTTCTGGCAAGATTTTTGAAAAGTTCAAATTCGGAGAGAAGTGTTAGTCAATATTTGAAAGATGACACAAGCGATAGTTCAGACAGACGGCGAAAGCAAAATGAATCAATAACTTCCGGGCGGCAAGATAAATCCGGGACTAATCCGTCGAAAGTATAAAATAAAAAACTGAAAATATTGGGTTTAATATTTTATAAAATGAGGTAAAAATTTATGGCGGAAACAAAATTAGAAAAAACACAGGAATTTGAGAACGAGCGTTCATTGGGTGATCTTTTCACCGAACTTGCTAATGAATCAAGTGCATTGATGCGACAGGAAGTTGCTCTGGCACAAGCCGAAATAACGCAAAAAGCAACGGAGGTTGGAATCAATGTCGGATATTTGGTAGTCGGCGGAGCAATTGCTTTTATTGCCGTTCAGGCAGTTATAGCGGCAGTAATTATTGCTTTAGGAGGACTGATCGGAAGTTATTGGATTTCGGCTTTGATTGTCGGTATCGTTGTGGCGATAGTTGCCTATTTTATGATCTCATCGGCACTCGAATCACTTAAGAAAACAAATCTTACGCCGGAACAAACCGTTGAGACTTTAAAGGAGGATGCAGAATGGGTCAAGGAACAAGTGAGTTAAAGGAGTCGGAAAAAATGCAGGAAAAAGATAAGAAAATCAAAACAATAAAGGAAAATAAAAAAGTATCCGACAAAACGGAAACCTTAAAAAACAAAGATGTTGCAACGGGCGACGAGATAGCCAGTTCACCTGATAAGATTCGTTCGCAGATCGAAAATACGCGGAATCAGATGGGCGAAACGATTGATGAAATTCAAGAGCGATTGAGTATTGCCAACATTACCGAACAGGTTAAAGATGAAGTTTCAGAGCAAATAAGCGGTGCGTGGCAATCAACCAAAGAATCCGTTTTTGACACAGCGATAAAAACAACAGGAGAAGTTATGAAATATGTAGATAAAGGATTAGACGAAATTTCAGATACAAAGGTCGGACGAACGGCACGTGATAATCCGCTTGCAGTTACTTTGATCGGAGCGGGACTTGGATTACTCATATACAATGTTTTTCAAAATCGTTCCGTTATAAATGACAAGAGAAGAATGCTTCCGTCAGCTTATGACAGAAGGAGAGATTTCAGTTCAACAGATAATCGTTCCACCTTACAAACTGCAAAATCAAAGGCTGGAAATGCTTATGATTCAGCAACGGATGCTGCCGGAAGTGCTTACGAAACTGTAACTGATGCTGCCGGAAATGCTTATGAAAGCGTAACCGATGCCGCCGGGAATGTATATGATGCAACGGCTGATACGGCAAAAGGTATTTATAATAAAACCGGAGATGCCGTCAGTGGTGCGTATGAAACAGCCGGAAAAGTGGGTTCGCAGGTTGTAGAAACTACTCAGGAATTAGCTCATAAAGCACAAAATAGTTACGATTATTACATTGATAAAAATCCTTTAGCCGTCGGAGCAGTCGCTTTAGCTATCGGAGCGGCAGTCGGTATGTCAATTCCCTCAACTAATGTTGAATCTAATTTGATGGGCAATATGCGGGATAATTTGATGGAGCAAGCCGGTCATAAGGTCGGTAATCTAATTGATACTGCTCAAGATACGGTTCAGGAAAAAATTGAGCAAGCCAAGACTATCGTTGGTAATACGGCACAGACGGCAGTTGAAGAAACCAAAAAAGTAGCTGATAAAACTGCTCAGACGGCAATTGATGAAACCAAAAAAGCAGCTGATAATACAGTCCAGAAGGTAAATAAGGAAACTAAAAAAAGTGATTTAACATAAATCATTTTATTACTTAAATAACTCACCTTACGCGGAGAATTGAATCGGATTCATTTCCCGTAAGGTTTCTGCGGCTGATTGTAGGGCGTTGATATATAATTTTGTTTTCAACGCAAAATGATTTGTTTTTGTTTCTACTTTCAG
>JALZKH010000072.1 GCA_030859345.1 Acidobacteriota bacterium
CTCTTGTAAATTGTTGTAAACAGTAGTTTTACAGACTTAGCGAAATTTATGCTTAAAGTTTGGTAAATTCTTTATATGTAGCAACTTATCGGAAAAAGTTGCACCAAGAGTGCGGAAGAACCTAATAAAAGTGGATAAAAACTCTCTCAATATAATAGAGAGTTTTGTTGAGAAAATAAGATGATAAGCTTAATCACAATGCGGTTAATATAGTTTTTGACTGTCAATCGTTCAGGTTGGCTTCGCAGGAGTTAGAAATTAACGAGTCTTTGATTCAAAAGTGGAAAGGGTTGGAAATCTTAAGTTGGATTGAAGGTTATTACAATCACGTTAGATTACATTCATCTATTGACTAGAAAGTACTTGGAATTTGAGAGTGAATTGAAAACTAAAAAAGAAAATCTCAATGTTCCTTAATATCTAAATGAATTGTCCGATTTGTAAAAGCGGTAGAAATAAAACTCTGGGAGAAAAAAGCTCTTTTGAAATAAAAAAATGTGAGGAGTGCCTGACTATCTATGCGAAAAGAATAGAAAATTCGGTAGAATTCTTTGATTATTCAAATTATTACAGCGAAGAAAATTTAACTATTCCAGATTTTGTTTATGAAACTTACCGGACTATTATTAAAGATTTTGAACCGCATAGAATAAATAATCGGTTCTTGGATGTCGGTTGCGGGGCAGGAACTTTGCTTGATATTGCAAAGGAGCTGAATTGGGATGTTACGGGCGTAGAGGTTTCAAAACCGGCGGCGGAACATCTTAGAAAACGAGGGTTAAATGTTTTTGAAGGAACTCTGGAAGAAGCAAAATTTCCCGACGATCATTTTGACGCAATTACCTGTACGGAAGTTATCGAACACGTTACGAATCCAAAAGAATTATTAAATGAAATTGTCCGCGTTCTTGCTCCTAATGGAATTCTTTGGATGACAACTCCGCACGGTCGCGGCTTTTCGGGCAAATTGCTCGGTTCACGTTGGTCGGTTGTTGCTCCGCCGGAACATTTGAATATATTTTCTATAAAATCTCTGAAAATGTGTCTGGAAGAAGCAGGGTTGCGAAAATTCCGTTTTGTTTCGAGTGGGATAAATCCGTTTGAATTGTATCAATCTTTAAAAGGAGAGAGAAAAAATTCATTGCTGGAAAAACAAGTTCCCGAAAATATTAAAGAAACTTCCGGCGGATTTGATCGTGTAAAAAAAGGTTATCAGCTTAACAAATGGTTTGCTGGCGGAAAAAATAAACAGAAACTAAAAAAACTTATAAATTCGATGTTGGATAAGACAAATATGGGCGACACTATAAAAGTTTGGGCAACTTTTGAATAATTACTTAATCAAAGATGTTTACCTGAAACCATATGGTTTGCATTGTAAATATTTCATAAATATAAATATTGCGTAACGAATCATTGAATTTGTTTATGTAATTTATTAGACGGAAACTAACAAAAAGTTTGAATTTTTACGGCAAATATCTGATTATTGATAAATAAATTGGAAAAATGATAAAATTTAAGCAGGTAAACACGCTTGCCATTTAAGGTAAGGCAAGTATTTTTTAAATTTAGAGCAGTAAGGTTTTTAGTTTATCCCTATCCTATTTGAAGTTTTCTAAAATCCTCAATAATAAATAATGAAAAACCATTTATTTTCGCAGACATCAACCGGGTTGAATCTCGTTGCTATCGGTGGCGGTAATGGTCTTTCCACGCTTTTGGAAGGATTAAAGAAATATGTCGGGAAAGAGCAGACCAAAGCAGACGGACTGAAAAATCTTTCGGCGGTTGTCGCCGTGTCTGATGACGGCGGAAGTTCGGGGCGACTTCGGGATGAATTGCAAATGCTTCCCCCCGGCGATATACGAAATTGTATGGTTGCTTTGTCGGAAGATTCGCTTTTAATGTCAAAACTTTTCCAGCATCGGTTTCGTGGAAACGGGGAATTGGGCGGACATAGTTTCGGTAATCTTTTCCTGGCGGCACTTTCGGAAATAACGGGTGATTTTGCCGAAGCGGTAAAAATCTCGTCGGAGATTCTTGTCAGCAAAGGGCATATTTATCCCGCCACGATGGAAGATGTCCGCCTGATTGCCGAACTTGATAGCGGTGAAAATATCTTAGGTGAAACGAATGTCGGGCGTGTCGGAAGTAAAATTAAGAAACTACGGCTCGAACCCGAAACCTGCCATCCTCTGCCGGAAGTGCTTGAAGCAATCCGGGAAGCGGATATAATTACGATTGGTCCCGGCTCTTTATTTACAAGTCTGATTCCGCCGATTTTAGTTCAAGGAGTAGCGAAAGAGATTGCCGCATCTTCAGCGGTAAAAATTTTTATATGTAATCTGATGACGCAGCCCGGCGAAACCGAAGGTCTTTCCGCCCGCAGACATCTGGAGATTATCAAAGACCACGTGCCGGAAATTGATTTTGATCACGTGATCGTCAACAACCATCCAATCAATAAAGTTCAAGCCGAGCGTTATGAAAGTGAAGGAGCAAAACAAATCGGTTTGGCGGATTCCATCTCTCCGCAGACGATTGAGAATGCAGAAATAATCTACGGAAATCTTCTGGATTCAGATGAAAAAGTTCGGCATCATCCCGATAAATTGGCACGAGTCGTAATGTTATGTGCTTTAAGACAATTTAATCCGGTAAATGCAAAAGAGTTAGAGTTGGTTACGGCTTGAGAATAAGTTTGTAATATGAGTTATTAAAGAAGTATGGAAGAGAGAAATAACGAAAAAAAATCGCTTGACGTTTTGGTTTTAGCCGCCGGACTCGGAACTCGTATGCGTTCAAATTTGGCGAAAGTTCTTCACGAATTAGATGGTCGTCCGCTGATAAATCACGTCTGCCGCACCGCCGCCGCCCTTGCTCCGCGAAAAATTTACACAATCATCGGGCATCAGGGCGAAGATGTTCAAGCCGCTGTTTTGGAAGAATTAAACGAAGAACACGCCGAATTCGTCTGGCAAAATGAACAGCTCGGCACGGGCGATGCGGTAAATTCAGCCCGCGAATTTCTGGAAAATGAAAATTCAACTCTTTTGGTTTTATCAGGAGATGTGCCGATGATAAAAGCCGAAACTCTTGCCAGATTAATTCAGCAGCATCACAATCATCGTGGCAAAGGTGCGGCTTGCACGATTTTAACCGTTGAACTCGAAAGTCCATACGGCTATGGCAGAATCGTCCGCGATGATGACGGCTTGTTCGACAAAATTATCGAGCAAAAAGATGCTTCTAAAGAAGAATTAGGCATTAATGAAATCAATTCGGGAATCTATTGTTTTGATACAAAAAAACTCTTCGAAACGCTCAAACAAGTTCAAAACAACAACGCTCAGGGGGAGTATTATTTAACGGACGTTCCAAAAATTCTTGCCGAATCGGGCGAATCGGTTTCGCTTTATAAACATAAAGACAAAAATGAAATTGAAGGCATCAACAACCGTAAACAACTTGCTGAAATGGAAAGAGTTCTGCGTCGGCGAGTCGTCAATAAAATGATGCTCGATTACGGGGTAACATTTATTGACCCAAAAAACGTCTATATTAGTGCTTCGGCAAGTATCGGACGAGATACCGTAATTTATCCAAACGTAACCATCGAAGGCGAAACCAAGATCGGCGACGGCTGCACGATCCGTTCGGGAACACGCATCAGCGACTCTCGCATCGGACGAAACGTGAAAATTCTCGACCATTCTGTTATCACCAATGCCGAAGTTTCCGACAACTGCAACATCGGACCATTTGCACATCTACGACCGTTTGCACGTATGGAAGAAGGCTCAAGAGTCGGTAATTTCGTCGAAATGAAAAAAACGGTTCTCGGCAGAAACTCCAAAGCGAATCATTTAACTTATTTAGGCGACGCAACCATCGGCGAAAATACAAACATCGGTGCGGGAACAATTACCTGCAATTACGACGGCGTAAACAAACACGCCACCGAACTCGGCAACAACGTCAAAATCGGCTCGGATACAATGCTCGTTGCCCCGATAAAAGTCGGCGATGGAGCCGTTACGGGTGCGGGAACTGTTGCCACAAAAGACATTCCCGCAAACAAATTAGCAGTTGGTTCGCCTGCGAGAATTATTAGAGATTTGAATCAAGAACAGGAAAATTCAGAAAGCTAAATTCCATTGGTTACTTAGGAATATATTTTTGTGATAAAATTATGTTTAGCAAGGTGAGGAATTATGACCAAAAAAGCTAAAGTGATAAAAAAAATCAAAATCGAGCGTCCCGAACGTGCTAATCTTTCGGCAGAAGAATCAATTAAACGCACGAAAGAATTTTATAAACGAAAGGAGAAAATGATTGCCACTATCCGCAAAGGGAAGGATTGAAGTTTATTTACCTGACTTGCCCGAAACTTCCTACAAAAATTTATTATTAGCTTTTGATGATGAATTTACATACAATTTCGGCGGTTGTACAATTATTCGTGGACTCGATGGAAGTTATCTTTCAAAGTTTGGCGAGAAAATTCAAGACCGAATCAATTTAATTTATACCGATTCACCTTATTCCTTTGACGAAAACTCCGATTTACTTTCAGATTATACCGATGAAATTCGCCAAACCGCTTTCGAGGCTTTGGAAGAAGAAGCGGTTTTAGTTGTTGCTTATCAGATTCATCATTCAGTTTGAAAAAATTTAATAAAAGACTTTTAATATAAAAATTATGTGTGGAATTGTTGGATACGTTGGAAATAAACAGGTTGTACCTTTGATTATCGAAGGGCTTCGTAAATTGGAATATCGCGGATATGATTCGGCGGGGATTGCGGTTGTTGATGAACATCAGGAACTCACTTTGCGTCGGGCGGAAGGAAAATTGCGTAATTTGGAAGAAGCGATTCGGCTTGATCCTTTGGATGGAAACTACGGAATCGGGCATACGCGTTGGGCAACTCACGGACGACCGACCGAAGAAAATGCTCATCCGCATCGGGATCAATCGGGCAAAATTGTCGTCGTTCATAATGGCATTATCGAAAATTATTTGCAGTTGAAAGATCGCCTTACAAAAGTTGGAAGCGAATTTAAGACCGAAACCGACACGGAAGTCGTCGCACACCTGATCGGTCATTATGTCGAAACGGAAAATCTTTCATTGGAAGAAGCAACACGCAAAGCGGTTAAGGAATTACGCGGAATTTTTGCACTTTCAATAATTTCGGTTGATGAACCCGACACAATTATTGCCGTCCGCGAAGGACCGCCGGTTGTCATCGGTTTGGGCGATGGTGAATTCTTTGTCGCGTCGGACATTCCTGCGATTTTGCAGCATACGAGAGATGTGTTTTATCTCGGCGAAAAAGAAATCGCTGTCTTAACAAAAGATTCAGTGCGTGTCACGGATTTTGACGGAAATGTTGTCGAACCGAAACAGCAACGCATCACCTGGGATCCGATTATGGCGGAAAAAGGCGGCTTTAAGCATTTTATGCTCAAGGAAATTTACGAACAGCCGCGAGCCGTCCGTGACACCGTTCGCGGAAGAGTTTCGCTTGATGACGGCAAAGTTTATCTTGATCCGATGGATATTTCGGAAGAAGATTTCAAGAATTTAACATCTATCAAGATCGCCGCTTGCGGAACAAGCTGGCACGCCGGAATTGCGGGCAAATATATGCTTGAAGAAATGGCGAGAGTTCCCGTCGAAGTTGATTATGCTTCGGAATTTCGTTATCGAAATCCAGTCTTGAAAGAAACTGATTTATTACTTGTAATTTCGCAATCGGGCGAAACCGCCGATACGATTGCCGCAATGCGTGAAGCAAAACAAGCCGGATGCAAAGTTCTTGCAATTTGTAACGTGCAAGGCTCGATGATTACACGTGAAGCCGAAGGCACAATTTTAACACACGCAGGTCCTGAAATCGGCGTTGCATCAACAAAAGCCTTTACTTCGCAGATGATCGCCATTTATCTTTTCTCACTCTATCTCGGACAGCTTAGAGGACAAATTGACGAAGCGGGAGCAAAACATCACGCACAGGAACTGGCAGAATTACCATTAAAAATCGAACATTTATTGAGCGATGCCGACAGCATCGAAGAAATGTCGAAAGAATTTTTCCGTTCGCAGGATTTTTTATATCTCGGACGCGGAATCAATTTCCCCGTTGCATTGGAAGGTGCTTTGAAACTCAAAGAAATTTCATACATCCACGCCGAAGGTTATCCGGCAGGCGAAATGAAGCACGGACCAAATGCTTTGATTGATGAAAAGTTACCCGTTGTCATTGTCAATACACGCGAAGAAGGAAATGAACGAAGTGAAATCCGCTATGAAAAAACGCATTCTAACATCGTCGAAGTAAAATCGCGTGACGGCATAATCTTGTCGGTTTTAACGGAAAACGATGAAATGAGTTCGCTGGTTTCGGATTTCGTTATCGAAGTTCCAGAAACAAACGATTTGCTTGCACCGATTCTTTCTATCGTTCCTTTGCAGTTGCTCGCATATCACATTGCCGTCCGTCGCGGATGCGATGTTGACCAACCGAGAAATTTGGCAAAATCTGTAACGGTTGAATAGTTAAAATAATTGGAATAAATCAATGAAAACTCTGTATTATTATTTGGTAATGCAGAGTTTTCTATTAAAAATTGATTGACAACCTTTTGTAACAAAGATAATCTAAAAAATGATGGCAAATCGGTTAAAAACTTTATTTTTCATTTTAATGCTTTCTGTAAGTGTGTTTTCAGGTACGCCTTTGCAGGGCGGCGATTTGAAAATGAAAGAAAGTGTTTGCCCGATGAAATGCTGTAAAGATAAGGCTGCGAAATCTACGAAGCCGAAAAATGCGGATGCGAAATATTTGTGCCGTGTGCTGGTTTGTTCGCAAAACATGCCGACGAATACGACCGTTGCTTCACAAATAAATCTTGCACCTGCGATAATTGTTTCGGAAAAGCAAAGTCTTTTTAAAATTCTTTTTTCGACCACTCCGAAAGAAGATAGCAATTTAAAATTTGCAAACAGCATCTCGCCACGACAATTCCTACCAAAATATATCCAACATCAAAGAATCTTAATCTAACTTTAAACTAGAACTGTGTCTTTTTTTCAGGTCGAAGTGTGCCTGAAATTGAGGTGTTTTTGCGTTTTAAGATCGGGCTGTTCTCTACATATTTTTTAAATGAGTAGAAGGCAGTATCGGGAATCTATACTTTTGATTGGAGTTAAATAAAGAAAATGATAGATGAAAAATTTGATCGGCGGACTTTTATCCGCGGTGCGGGGACGGCGGGAATTTTGTTTGGATTGAGCAAATTGATGCCGAATTATGTTTATGCCGGAGTTGAGAAATTTGCAAAAGCAGATTCGTCAGAATTAAGCGGAAAGGTTATCAATCTTCAAATTGGGGAAACAGTTTTTAAGATCGGGACGGAAACGGGAAAAGCAGTTACCGTCAACGGCACTCTGCCCGCTCCCTTGATTCGGCTTAAAGAAGGCGAAGATATAACTCTCAATGTGACGAACACAATGCACGAGGACACCTCGATTCACTGGCACGGGATTTTATTGCCGTTTCAGATGGACGGCGTTCCGGGCTTGAGCTTTGCGGGAATCAAACCGGGTGAGACGTTTAAGTATCAGTTTCCCGTTAAACAGAGCGGCACATATTGGTATCACAGTCACACGGGAATGCAGGAGCAATTGGGGCTTTACGGTCCGATCATTATTGATCCGATCGAACCCGAACCGTTTGAATATGACCGCGATTATGTCGTCGTTTTGTCGGATTGGACTTTTGATGATCCGATGAAAGTTGCCTCCAAACTCAAAAAGATGAGCAGTTACTACAATTACCAGAAACCGACGGTCAAAACGCTGATGAAGGATGCGAAAAAGATGGGTTTTTCTAAGGCACTCTCAGAGCGTCTGATGTGGGAACGGATGCGGATGGATCAGACCGATTTTGCTGATGTTACGGGAGTTACATACACATACTTGATGAACGGTTTGTCGCCTGATGCCAATTGGTCAGGTGTGTTCAATCCGGGCGAAAAAGTGCGTCTGCGGTTTATCAATTCATCGGCGATGACGATTTTTGATGTTCGCATTCCGGGACTCAAAATGACGGTTGTTGCAGTTGACGGGCAGAATGTTCAGCCCGTTCCGATCGAAGAATTCCGTATTGCGGTTGCGGAAACTTATGACGTGATCGTTGAACCCGAAGGCGACAAGGCTTACACGGTTTTTGCTGAAAGTTTAGACAGAAGCGGGTTTGCACGAGGAACTCTCGCCCCACGTCAGGGAATGATCGCACCGATTCCTGAACGACGTTCCATCCCAAAACGCACGATGAAAGATATGGGAATGGATATGTCGAAAATGAAGGGAATGGATATGGACGGCATGGATATGGATGGCGGCAGTATGGACGGCATGAAGATGGATGGAATGAATGACGGCAAAATGGATCATTCGAAGATGGATCATTCAAAAATGGATATGCCGGATATGAAAATGGATTCTTCGATGAAAGATATGAAGATGTCCGATATGAATATGAACGGGAATTATAGAACTACTTCGCCGATTCCGGGAAGTAAACCCATGATGCACAAGAAAGATCACGGACCGGGCAACTCGATGAATCCGATGATAACGCAGAGCCGTCTGCACGAACCGGGCGATGGTTTGGGGAATGACGGAAGACGTGTGCTGGTTTACACCGATCTGAAAAGCGTCAAGCCTTTCCCGCAGATCAAAGAACCTCGCAGAGAAATGGAGATTCACGTCACGGGAAATATGGAACGCTATATGTGGTCGTTTGACGGGAAGAAATTCTCGGAAGTCAAAGATCCGATCCAGTTCAAATACGGCGAAACTCTGCGGGTAACTTTTGTCAATGACACGATGATGGAACACCCGCTGCACCTGCACGGAATGTGGATGTATCTCGAAAACGGACACGGCGATTTTCTACCGCGAAAACATACGATCAACGTCAAACCGGCGGAGCGTGTGTCGGTCATTATTTTCGCCGATGCACCCGGAAGATGGGCGTTTCACTGCCATTTACTGATGCACATGGAAATGGGAATGTTCCGAATTGTCGAAGTTACAGACAAGATCAAGGGGGACGCTTAATGAGAAAATTTATACAAACGAAATCTATTTTTAGTCTGGCTATTCTGTTTGCCGCTTTATTTACGGCAACACATATTTATGCTCAAAATCCGACTCCGACTCCCAAGAAAGAGAAGAAGATGGAAATGGATATGAAAATGCCGACTCCGACTCCAACTCCAAAACCTGATAAGACGGAAATGAAGATGGATATGCCGATGCCGACTCCAACACCGACTTCCAAGAAAATGGATATGGATATGCCGATGGATAAGTCTTCGGATTCGCATAAAGAACACAAAATGGATATGCCGTCGGATATGAAAATGGATGAGGAAAAGCCGACTTCAGAAACTGAACTGGAAGATTATCCGTTCCCTTTGCCGCCACCGGGAAAAGATTTTCCGAGTCCCATTGAAGACAGCAGAAATCACAGTTTCGTCCTTTTTGAATTGCTTGAATACCAAGCAACCGCAAACAGCAAAAATGCACTCAATTGGGATATGATCGGCTGGTACGGCGGCGATTATAACAGACTTTGGTTTCGCAGTGAGGGTGAGATCGAACAGGCTTCAAAATCGAGCGGCGATGTCGAATTCCAAGCACTTTACGGACGATTGATCGCTCCGTTTTATGACTTTCAGGTCGGTTTGCGTTACGACCAAAAATGGGAAGGCAGCGAACGCAATTCGCGTTTTCACGCAGTTGTCGGTTTGACCGGATTTGTTCCTTATGAATACGAGGTCGAACCGCTTATGTTCATCAGTAACAAAGGTGATGTTTCATTTCGTTTCACGGGCGTAAAAGACATTTTTATCAATCAGAGAACGATCTTTGAAGGGCGTTTTGAAACAAACATCGCCGTTCAAAGCGTCGAAAAATTCGGTGTCGGTGCGGGCTTAAACGATATGGAATTCGGAGTGCGGATCAGACGCGAAATTTCACGCGAATTTGCTCCTTATATTGGCGTTTCATACACGAGACTATTTGGTGAAACAGCGGATTTTGAAAGACTCGACGGCGGACGAGCAGATCGCGTATCACTTGTTGCAGGTGTTCGTTTGTGGTTTTAACAATTAACGGTTTTTTAGCAATGGAGTAAAAGAGGAACTTGACTTTGATAGAGCAATCAAAACAACAGGAGAAAATATGAGAAAAATAAAATATGGTTTTTTAATAGTGGCGTTGGTGCTGGTAACAGTTTTCGCATTTGCGGCTTGCAGCAGTGGCAATGAAACTGTTTCGACCAAAGATAATTCATCGGATATGTCCAAAGATATGGATCATAAAAACGGTGAAATGGATCACGGCGATTCTAAAGATAAAGTAGCAAAATCAGCCGACTTTTCAGATCAAAAAAACGAGCAAACAGCAGGAATTATTGATGCTTATGAGCAGACAAAAAGTGCTTTGGATGCAAACGACAAATCAAAGACTGCCGAAGGTGCAAAAGCAATGATCGCCACATTTAATAAATTTGATTCGAGCAAGGTTCCCGAAGATAAACGCAAGGAGTTTGCAGAAATTGATGAGAGTGCTAAAGAACACGCCGAGCATATTGTCAAAAGCGAACTAAAACATCAGAAAGAGCATTTTGAATCATTGACCACAGACATCAAAGACCTTTTGGCTTTGGTTAACGCTGACAAAAAATAAAAGTTGGATTTTTAGTGTTTAGGAATTTTTCGCACATTTAATATTAACGGGGATCGGACGTGAAAAAACGATTTATTTACAAAATGGTTGTAAAAATAACTGTTCTTATATCATTCGCTGCCTTTGTCGGAATACAATTTATTCCCTCAGAACGCAATGAAAGCAATACGATATTGGAAACGGATTTTACAAAAACCTTTGAAGTTCCGAATGATGTTCAAAATGTGCTGAAAACTTCCTGTTACGATTGTCATAGCAACAACACGAATTATCCCTGGTATCACAAGATTCAACCCGCCGCGTGGTTTATGGAAGGACACATTACGGACGGGAAAAAGGAACTGAATTTTAGCGAATTCGGAGATTATTCTAAACGAAGACAGAAAAGTAAATTGAAATCCATCATCAGCCAGATCAAATCCGAAGAGATGCCGCTCCCGTCTTATACATATATACATTGGGACGCGAAACTTTCAGAGAAGCAGAAAAAACTGCTTGAGGATTGGATCAACGGAATTGAAAATGGGTTTTAGTAAATTTGTAAATTAAAACTAATAGGAGAAACAGAAAAATGAATAAAACAACAAAGATTATCGGATTAACAATACTTCTTTCATTAATCGCTTTGGCGGCGGCTTGCGGAGGTGCAGCGACGGGTTCGGATATGAAAGAAATTACTACGAAAAAAGTTAATGACAAACTAACAGTCACACTTTCCAGTGCTGATGGAAAATTGAAAAGCGGTCAGCAGGAAATAATGCTTGCATTTACCGATGGTTCGGGAAAACCCGTTGACATAAATGCGGCGACCTTGAATTTTAATATGCCCGCAATGGGTTCGATGGCGGAAATGAACAACGCGGCACAACTTACAACAACGGGAACGCCGGGACAGTTCAAAGGAAAATTAAATGTCGAAATGGCGGGTGACTGGACTGCTCAAATCTCTTATGACGGAGCAGACAAAGGAAGCACAACCATTTCTACAAAGGCACAATAGACAGTTATCGGTTATCAGTTATCAGAATGTGGCTGATAACCGAATTTATCAAAATTATATACAAGGGGAGTTATGGAAAAGAACAGAGAAAAAATTGAGATAAACGAAGCTGAAATGAATGCGGGCGAAATGCAGGCAGGTAATAAACAAACAGGTGCAATGAAAGCAAATAAAATGGAACACGGCGAAATAAAGTCGGGCAGTTATGGGAAATTTGCTCTGATGATGGCGACATCTTTTGTGATTATGTATGCCGTGATGTTTTTTAATGTGGCGGAATTTAATCACATTTATTTAAGTGTGATGCGGTTTTATATGACGATCTTGATGGTCGCTCCGATGGCGATTGTGATGCTGCTTTTTATGAAGGGAATGTATAAAAACAAAAAGGTCAACATCGGCATACTGGCGGGAAGCGTTTTGCTGTTTATTTTGACTTTTATGTTTATGCGGACGCAAACATTTATCGGTGATACGCAATATATGCGGGGAATGATTCCGCATCATTCGTCGGCGATTTTGACGAGTAACAATGCTGATATACAAGACCGGGAAGTTAAGAAACTTGCCGAAGATATTATCAAAGCACAGGAAAGAGAAATTGCTTTGATGAAGCAGTATTTAGAGCGATTAAATCGCTAAAAACTGATAACTGATAACTGATAACTGTAAAATTATGATTCACGCAATTATTGAATGGTCGCTGAAAAATCGAATAATCGTTCTCGCCCTGTTTTTGGGCATCGCGGGTTGGGGATATTGGGCGTTGAGAAATACACCGATTGATGCAATCCCTGATGTTTCGGAAAATCAAGTGATCGTCTTTACCGATTGGTCAGGACGCTCGCCGCAGGAGGTTGAAGACCAGATAACTTATCCGCTTGTGACGAATTTGCAAGGGCTTCCGGGCGTGAAGGTCGTGCGGGCGAGTTCGGCGTTTAGCTTTTCGATGATAAATATTATTTTCGAGGAAAATGTCGAATTATATTGGGCGAGAACACGGATTTTGGAGCGGCTCAATGTTGTCCAAAGTCAACTTCCCGAAGGTGTTACGCCGACGCTCGGACCTGATGCAACGGGCGTTGGACAGGTTTTTTGGTACACGCTCGAATCGGATAAATATTCTTTGCGGGAATTGCGGACAATGCAGGATTGGTTTGTGCGTTATCAGCTAAATTCCGTCAAAGGTGTGGCGGAAGTCGCTTCGGTTGGCGGATATGTCCAGCAATATCAGATTGATGTTGATCCGAATCAATTGCGAAGTTACGGCGTGCCGATCTCGAAAATTATCGAAGCGGTTCAGAAATCGAATAATAATGTCGGCGGAAATGTCGTCGAACAATCGGGACAATGGGCGGTCGTTCGCGGGATCGGTTTGATCGAATCAACGGTGGATGTTGAAAATATTGTCATCGGCTCAAGCAACGGAACGCCTGTTTACGTAAAAAATGTTGCCAAGGTAAAACTCGGCGATGCTTTCCGCGTTGGTGCTTTGGATAAAAACGGCAAGGAAGCAGTCGGCGGCGTGGTTATCGCACGTTATGGTGTGAACACTTTGGATGTTATCGAAGCGACGAAAAAGAAAATTAAGGAGATCGAAGTCGGTCTGCCCGAAGGCGTGAAAGTCGTGCCGTTTTATGACCGAACGCAACTTATCAATCGTGCAACTTCAACGCTGACACGGACTTTGATCGAAGAATTAATTTTAGTAACGCTCGTTCACATACTTTTTCTTTTTCACTTTCGTTCAATTTTAATTGTTTCAATTCCTTTGCCACTCGCGGTTTTGATGTCATTCCTGTTTATGTATTTTATGGGGATTTCGTCCAATATTATGTCGCTTTCGGGCATTGCGATTGCTATTGGCGTATTAGTTGATGCAGGAATTGTCGTTACCGAAAACGCCTTTCGGTATATGGAAAAAAACGATGTTGATACGAATGATAAACGGGCGGTTTGGGATGCGGTTTTGGAATCCACAAAACTCGTCGGGCGACCCGTATTCTTTTCGATGGCGATAATTATTCTGGCATTTATTCCGGTTTTCGCACTCGAAGGACGCGAGGGCAAACTCTTTCATCCGCTTGCATTTACAAAGACCTTTGCAATGATCGCGGCGACAATTATTGCCGTAACTTTAGTTCCAGTTTTATGCACATTTTTGCTTCGCGGAAAAATGCACTCGGAAGATTCAAATCCCGTGATGCGTTTCCTTCAAAAACTTTATAAACCCGCATTAATTGCCGCACTCAAGAATCGTCTTATCGCAGTTTTGATCGCATTAGCGTTGTTTAGCGGTGCGGTTTTTCTGGCGGTCGGCATCGGTTCGGAATTTATGCCGAACTTAAATGAAGGCGATCTGATGTATATGCCCGTTACCGATCCGGCGATTTCGATGGATGAAGCGTTAAAACTCATTCAAAAACAGGACAAAATAATCGCTTCATTTCCCGAAGTCGCACACGCCGTCGGCAAAGTCGGACGGGCGGATTCCTCAACCGATCCCGCACCCGTGAATATGAATGAAACGATCATTCACCTCAAACCGAAAGAAGAATGGCGGACGGGTGTAACACGCGAATCTCTGATCGCGGAAATGGATGCAAAATTAAAAATGCCGGGCGTTACAAATATCTGGACGCAACCGATCATCAACCGCATCGAGATGCTCGCAACGGGAATCCGTTCCGAGATCGGTGTGAAGATATTCGGCAACGATCTGGAAACTTTGGAAAAACTTTCAAATGAAGTGGCGGCGGCAGTCAGCACGGTTGAAGGAGCAAAAGATGTTTACCCGGAAAAGGTTATCGGCACGCCGTATATTGATATTGATATAAACAGACAAGCGGCGGCACGCTATGGAATTGATGTCGGAATGATAAATGATGCGATAGAAAAAGGCATCGGCGAAACGAATCTTTCGACCACCATCGAAGGTCGGCAACGCTTTCCGATCCGTGTTCGTTATGCTCCCGAATTCCGCGACAAAATAGAAAATATCGGACAAATTCCGCTTGTTACGGCGGATGGAATGTCAATTCCTTTGGGACAAGTCGCCGATATTCGCACGACAAACGGAGCTTCAATGATTCAAAGTGAGAACGGACTTCTAAAAGGGACGGTTTTGCTCAATGTTCGCGGTCGGGACATCGGTTCATTTGTCGCCGAAGCCGATGCGGTCGTTAAACAAAAAGTCCAACTGCCGCCGGGATATTACATTGATTGGAGCGGACAATTTGAAAATCAGCAGCGGGCAAAACAGCGTCTGACATTGGTTATTCCAATCGTTTTGATCTTGATTTTCGGGTTGCTGTATATGACGTATAACTCGGCAGTCGAAGCGGCTCACGTTCTGCTTGCCGTGCCGTTTGCATTAACGGGTGGAATTTACCTGCAATGGCTGCTCGGCTATAACTTCTCGGTCGCCGTCTGGGTCGGATTTATCGCACTTTTCGGAACTGCCGTGCAGACGGGCGTTGTGATGGTGATTTATCTCGAAGAAGCGGTCGAGAAAAAACGGAAAGAACTCGGTGCTTTGGACAAAAAAGATTTGATGGAAGCCGTCATCGAAGGTGCTTTGCTTCGTCTGCGTCCGAAAGTTATGACCGTGACAACCGTTGTCGCCGGACTTCTGCCGATAATGTGGAGTTCTTCGACAGGTGCAGAAGTTATGAAACCGCTCGCAACTCCGGTTTTAGGTGGAATGATTTCGAGTCTTCTGCACGTTTTGATCATTACGCCTGTAATTTTTTACTGGATTCACGAGCAAAGGTTGGGCAAAGAAAACGACACGGCATTTTCTGATGAGGTTCATATAGATGAAAAAGCATAAATACAACTTTGCAATAATTTTGACTTTGCTTCAAATGGTTTATTTTGTGCCGAATACATTCGGGCAAATCGCTATTGATCCGGCGGTTGAAAAAGTTGAGCCGAAGCAAATTATGCCCGAAGTGAATCTGACAATCGGGCGTTATCTTGATTTAATAGACGGCACAACGGCAGATGAAGCGGTAAAAATCGCACTTGAAAATAATGGTGAAATTCAAGCCCTACGTGATGAATTGGAATCAACAAAAGCACAGATTACGCAAGCCGAACTCAAGCCGAATCCGCGTTTGCAGATTATGGGAACGCAGGAAGGAATTATCGGAAACCGTTACAGTGGCGGGGCTTCGGTGAGTTTGCCTCTGGAATTGGGAAACCGACGCGGGGCGAGAATTGATGTTGCCGAAGCACAATTCAAGGTGCGTGAAGCGGTTCTCAAAAATAGCGAACGGCAACTTGCGGCGGAGGTTCGTTTGAAATTTGGCGAGTCTTTGGCACTTATTGAAAAGTTGAAATTTTTGGAAGAATTGATTGCAAATGTTGAGCAAGGTTACAAACTAATTTCGGCAAAAGTTAACGAAGGCAGCAACGCTCCGCTTGAACAAAATATGAGTGTCGTCGAATTAAACCGCATTCGCTCGATGCGTGAAATGGCGGTGGCAAATGTTGAAATAAAATTACTCGAACTGCGGAATTTGATGGGACTTGAGCCGAATGAAATTTTGCGTTTAGATGGAGATTTTGAAAATATGCTCAGCGGAATTCCGCCCGAATCAATCGCCGTCGAACAAGCGATTGCACAGCGTCCCGATTTGGAATCTTTGCGTTTGACGCTCGGTTTGGGAAATGCACGGCTCGAGCAAGCACGTTCTGAAGGTCGGCTTGATGCAGGAGTTTCGCTCGGTTTTCAGCGAATGACACGAATTCAGCCGATGATTACGAATCGCAATCCGGTCGAGCTGACACCGGAGCGAATCGGTGAGAATTTTATAACTTTCGGTGTTGATCTGATGCTGCCCGTTCGTAATAAAAATCAAGGCAATATTGAATCTGCATCACTCGAAATAAACGCGGCACAAAAGCGAATCGAATTTGGCGAACTGACGATTCGCCGCGAAGTTGCCGTAGCTTACGCACGCCTTGCAGGAGCAGCTCGTGCGTTGGCGATTTATCGGGTCGGCGTGCGAAATCAGGCAAAGCAAAATTTGCAGGTTGTCTGGCAAACTTACGAACTCGGCGACAAGGATTTGCTTGATTACATCGGCGAGGAACGCAGATATTTGGAACTGGAAAACGCTTTGATTGATGCCGAACTGGAAGTTTATCAGGCGAAAATTGAAATTTATCGGGCGTTGAATTCGCCAGAATTGATAACAAAATAAATAATGAATAAAGATAAAGAAAATCTGGAAAATCACGAAGATATATCTGATGAAAATGATTTGGAAGTACAGGAATCAGCGGATGAGATCGAGGTTGTCGAGGTGTCGGAAAAACCAAAAACATCAACCCGCAAAATTCTGATTGCAAGTATTCTCGGAATTTTGTTGGTAATCATTGTCGGCTTTGCGGCGTGGTCTTTTTTGCTGAAAGGTGAAGAAGGCAAACCCGTTCCCGCACCGCGAAATACTGCTTTCGGTGATGAAAGTTCGGGCGAAAGTTTGCCTGCGGGTGAACAGACGATCACTTTAACGGATGAACAATTAGCAGCAGCGGATTTGAACATTGTGACGGTTGGCGAAACGCTTGATGCAGTTTCAATGGAGGCGACGACGACGGGTGTTGTGCGGGCGAATGATTACGAGCAAACGCCTGTCATTTCCCAGGTTTCGGGTGTTGTCAAAAGTATCAACGCAAATCTCGGACAATTTGTGCGTCGCGGGCAGACGGTTGCAGTTGTTGCCAGCCAAGAACTTGCCGACACGCAATCGAATTATCTTTCGATGAAAGCCGAATTGAATGAAGCTGAAAAGCGTTATAAAAGAGCTTTGAGTTTGTCCGATGTCAGCGAAGAAAGCCGCAATGAATTGGACAAAACGACTGCTGATCTAAAGGCTGCCGAAGCAAAATTGACGGAAGCGAAAATCAATTATGAACGCTCGAAAAAACTTGTCGAAATCGGTGCGATAAGTCGCCGTCAACTCGAAGTTGTAACCACAGAACTAAAAGTCGCGGAAGCAAACGTGCGTGAGGCGAAAAACCGTTTTGACCGGGCAAATCAGCTTTTAAAAATTAATCCTGCACGCAAGAATGAGATTGACCAATTTTTAACAAAAGTTCGAAATCAGCAAGCCGATATTGCATCCGTAAGGGAAAAACTGTTGGTTCTCGGTGTACCGAAAAATAGAGTAAACGCTTTGAATTCGCCGAGTCAAATCAGTTCAAATCTGCCGATTCCTTCGCCGATTACCGGAACGGTTACGGAACGGATTGCAAATCAGGGCGAAGTCGTTTCGATGAACGGGAAATTGGCACAAATCACAAACCTTTCAACCGTTTGGGTGATCGGGCAGGTTTATGAAAAAGACTTGGGCAAATTGCGGATGGGAAGCGGTGCGACTATAACATCGGACGCATATCCGGGTGAAGTTTTTCGAGGTAACATTTCATATATTGACCCGAATTTGGATGAATCAACCCGCACGGCTCAAGTTCGCATTGAGATTCCAAATCCCGGTCAGAAATTAAAAGTCGGACAATTCGTAAGTGTCGCTTACGCAACGCTCGGCGGTTCGGAAAAAACCGCTCCGCTCGTTCCGAAAGCAGCGGTTCAGACAATTGGCGATCAAAAAATTGTGTTTGAAGCGACGGATGATCCGAAAGTATTTATTTTACGACCCGTAAAACTTGCACAAGAAAAGGAAAATGCTTATCCCGTTGTCGAAGGAATTTTCGTCGGCGATAAAGTTGTAACGGATGGAAGTTTTCTGCTTCGGGCGGAATGGCTGAAAACAAACTCAGGCGGAATTTAAAAAGCATCAGGCAGATAGCATTAGGCAATAAATATTTACCGTCTTCTCCAATTTTTATCTGCCTGATGACTTACTCCAGATTCTGCAAAAATATCTCCTTATTGATGGCAACCGGATTTCCGACGACGATAAATCTCAGGTTTTTCAAATACTTTTGTGAAACTGCTTGAACTCTTTGAGGATTAACGTCTATCAGCCGATTTAAGAATTCAAATGAATTTTGCCACCCGCCGCCGATGAGTTCATATTTTGCAAGTTCTGCGGCTTGAGCGGCATTTGTTTCCTGATCCAAATAATACGTGGTCAAAAACTGTCCCGCCACGCCGGAAATTTCGCCTTCGCTGACAGGTTGATTCCGCAGTTTTTTAATTTCATCGAGCATTACGCTGATCGTTTGATTTGCGTCAACCGCCGTAACGTAAATATTTCCGGTGTTTGCCGAAAGTTCGTTCAGGCTCGCACTCGGAGCATAAGACAATTGCCGTCTTTCGCGGACTTCTTCAAACAGACGATTCCGCAGAATCGTTATTGCCACACGCATCGCGTAATAATCGGTATTACTCAATGAAGGAGCGTTAAAAACTCCCTGAATATAATTTGTCGGCAGAGTTCGCGGTGAAACTTCTAATGTCGCTTTTGAAAAATCAAGTGCGGGAAATGCCATTTCTTTATAATTTCCACGCGGCAATTTTCCGAGTGTCGCTTCAACCTTTTTCTTCACATCCGCCGCACTCAAATCTCCGACTACGACCAGCAGAAGTTTTGAAGTCTGCATTGTTGCCCGATGGTAAGCGTTTAATTCATTCGGTGTAAAATTTTGAATTGTGGCAAGCGTTCCGCGAACATTGTTAAAATAAGGATGATTCGCATAAATTACCCTGTCCTGCAAAACCTGCAAAAAATCATCGGCTTCATCTTCATTACCTCTTAGAGAAGTAAGAAGTTTTTCGCGTGTGCGTTCAAGATCATCTTTTTCAAATGTCGGATTCATCGCTACATCTACAAAGATATTCCACGTTTTATCAAAGTGTTCAAGCGTCGAGCCGAATGTTAAAACGCTGTAATCATTAGCGACGCTGGCACCAATTCCGCTTCCCGTGCTGGCAAGTTCGCGGCGAATTGCTTCACGCGGAAAAATTTTGCTTCCTTCGGTGGCGGCATCGAGCATAAAATATTCGACACCCGCATTTTTATCTGAGATATTTCTCGCTCCGCCACGAACAAAAAGCCCGGCGGCAACCGTTGCGGCAGACGGACGGCGTTTAACGATTACCTTTAACCCGTTGACATCAAACTCCGAAACGAGTGAGATTTGGTCGGAAACATCCGTTTTCCCTTGAGCAAACGCCGCTGTAATCAACGACAAAGAAACAAAGGTCAACAAAACAAACTTACTTACCACTAACCACTTACCATTTACCACTTTCTTCATAATCTATTTACCTATTAAATCTGCTTCCGTTAATTTTGCAGTTGATTGAGCATCCTTTGAAATAAGTGCCACGCCGATGTGTGGCTTGCCCTGGATATAAGTTCGTACGTAGCGATTGATTTCACCACGCGACACGGCACGTAAGTTTCTGTGATAGCCGCGAAAATAATCTATTCCGGTTGAAGACCACCAAAAACCGAGCGTGTGCGAATAGGTGCTGGGTTTTTCGCGTTCAAATAAATCTCTGGATTCGAGCAGAGTTTTTGCATTTTCAAGTTCCTGATCGCTGTAATAATCGGGTTTATCAAATTGGGCGATTTGTTCGTAAGCGACTTTTAATGCCTGTTTTGCCTTTTCCGGTGAAGTTACCAGCGTTAAAGTGATCGGTCCGACATTTCTCTGCGTGTAATAACTAACATCCGCCGTAACCGCCAAACCCGTATCAATCAAAGCACGTTGGAATTTTGAATCGGGCTGTCCCAAAATATACGAAAAAACGTCCGCCGCGTAAGTTGCTTCATCATCTTTTCCAATCGAAGGACCGTGCCAGCCGGCTTGAGTTAGAACGATATTAACGGGCTGTATGACGATTTCACCTTCGCTTTTTGTCAGCGGCGGATGATTAACGATTGGAAATTCCTTGAATGGATCAACCGCACGTTTTTCCCAACCGCCGAGATTTTGTTCGGCTACTTTGAAGACTTCAGCGGGATTAACATCGCCCGTTACAATTAAAGCTGCATTGTTCGGAACATAATAACGGTTTTTGATCGTTTCCATTTTTTGAACCGTTGCTGATAAAACCGTTTCGCGTGTGCCGAGCGGTTTTTTGCGGGTCGGATATTTGTAATAAAGTTTGTCCTGCAAAGCATTATTCAAATAAAAGCCGGGAAGTGCTTCATTGCGGTCAATTTCGCCGATCACGACTCTTTTTTCCTGCTCCAATTCCTGTGCATCAAAATTAGGAAAACGAATCGCATCACTGATAAATTTTATCGCCGTCGTCAAATACGGGCTGGTTGTCGTGAAATAATAATTAACGACCTCTTCGCGAGTTGTTCCGTTATAAGTAATTCCCATTTGCCCAATGTTGCCTAAATAACTTACATTTCCGATGGTTGATTTAAACTTTAATTTCTCGCCGCAATTATCAGCCTGAAATGCCTGCATATAACGCGGATCGGTGCGTGCGTTTGCCGCAAAACTTTCACAACGGTAAATCGAAACGGCTTTGTTCGGCTTAAAAAACATATGTTCGTAAAGATGTGATAAACCGTTAAACTCAAGCGGTTCGGTAAAAGAACCATTACGAACCGCAATTTCAACCGTGACGAGCGGAACGGATTTGTCCGGCAAAACGATAACTTCCAAACCATTTGCCAAAGTTTTATTGACAAATGGAACTTCAATCGCTTGTTTAACTTCAGCGGTTTTTGGTGCGGTTGAATTTTTTGCCTGTGCAAATGTAAAACCTGAGAATAAAGATATGGTTAAAAGCGTTGATACAAAGATTTTTTTCACTAAATAAACTCCAAAGGGAAAATCTGAATTTTACAATTTTACGCAAAACTTGCGAAAATGTTTCTTACGTATAAAACTTATCACAAGGAGCGAAAAATATGGAACGAGATAATATGATGCACGGAGCGAGAACGGCGTTGAATAAAAATATGGAAATGCGAGATTGGTGCGAAATGTTCTTAAAAAATAAAGCCCGTCAGGAAAAAGGCGATATTTCGGAAGAAGAATTCGAGCATTTCTGGAAATATCACAAGCCAGAAATTATGCACGCCGGAGCAGCGGAAGCGGTGCAGGCATTTAAGGAAAGGAATATCGAAAATTAAAAATTAGTTAAATTTTCCACTGTTCTTCAATTGTTATTGAAAAGTCTATTTGATTTGCAATATCCTCAATCATCTCTTTTGAGGAAGGATTTCTAATAGTTAGTGAGAAGAAATTTTTATCTTTCCAAAGATGAACAGAATAAAAGTCTGGAATTTTTTGAACAGCTTTCTCGAATTTAGCTATCTTAGGTTGTTCGGAGAGTGGAAATCTAACAACATAATCAAAGCCGCATTTTACGAATTGGTTTTTATATTCATCAATTTTTATAGAATTAATACTAACCTTTGGTGCTAGTTGAATAAGTCACGGAATTGCTTCAAATTTATAGGAGCTAAAACCTGTAAAATAAGGAGTTCAGCCGTGACCACAGAAGATTTTATCATAGAATTGTTTTATCGCATTGACGAAGAATTGAAAACTATTGAAA
>JALZKH010000106.1 GCA_030859345.1 Acidobacteriota bacterium
TTTTTAGCGGCAGCAAATTTTTTTTTTAGTTCAAAAGAGATTTGCATAACTTTATTTGAAAAGATTCATCAATTAACATTACTTGAAAATTTTATAAATTCAAATTTATATTTGGTATAATCGAAAAACCTTAAACAATTCGGGTAAGTTTGTGAGCCCAACGATAATGCTTATTTATTTGCTGCGAACATTTCAACTGATAATGTTGATGAAAACTTTGGAAAATAAAGAATTGAAATAAGCAAAAATATCTTGAAGGAATTAAAACTTTTGTAATCAAACTCCGCTTTGCTTTGCTCATTTTGAATTGATAAAATACTTGTTTCGCCAATAGACAAATATTTTATCTGTAAGACAAATTTAAGCAAATGAGCATTAAAAACATTTCCGTTCGAGGTGCAAGACAGCACAATCTCAAAAACATAGACATAGACATTCCGCGTAATAAATTTACGGTTATCACGGGATTATCCGGTTCGGGCAAATCCTCGCTTGCTTTCGACACGATTTATGCCGAAGGTCAGAGGCGTTATGTCGAATCGCTTTCGGCTTATGCACGTCAGTTTTTGGATCAGTTGGAAAAACCGGATGTTGATTCGGTTGAAGGTTTGTCGCCCGCAATTTCTATCGAGCAAAAAACTGTTTCGCGTTCTCCGCGTTCAACAGTTGGAACTGTAACGGAGATTTATGATTACATACGCCTTTTATTTTCCTCAATCGGCACACCGCATTGTCCGAATTGCGATGCTCCGATCACACGCCAAACCGTTGAGCAAATTAGCGAAAACATACGTGAATTGCCCGAAGGTGAAAGGATTATGATCCTCGCTCCGATTGTTCGCGGACGAAAGGGCGAATTCAAAAAAGAACTCGAAAAACTGCACAAAGACGGTTTTATACGTGCCAGAATTGATGGTGAATTGCGGCAATTGGATGAAGAAATAAAACTCAAAAAACAATTCAATCACACAATCGAGGTTGTCGTTGACAGGCTTTTAATAAAAGAAGATATTAACGAGCGTTTGAACGAATCGGTCAAAACGGCTTTGAAATTAACCGATGGAGCAGTTTTGGTTTCGGTGATTGACGGCGATGAAATGCTTTATTCGGAGAAAATGGCGTGCGTGAATTGTAAAATTAACATCTCTCCGCTTGAGCCGCGTTCATTTTCATTTAATTCAAAGTTCGGTGCTTGCAAAAATTGCGATGGACTCGGAGTTGTCGCGGAAGTTTCGCCTTCTACTTTGATTCCCGATCAAACTATTTCGGCAAACAAATTACCGTTGGTTGACGATATTGATAAATCTGCATCCAAATATTTTATGGCAGCTTTGATGGGATTGATTCAAAATTATAACGACAAAAATTCGGGAACTGTCAGAATTGATACGAATTATGAAGATTTGCCCGACAAAATAAAAACGGAATTCTTCAAAGGTTCGCGTTTGAGAGTTCCGATGAAACTTTATCGGCGGACAAAGCGTTTGCCTTGGAACGGCGTTGTCGAAGTGATGCGGGAACGTATGCACAGTGCAAGTTCGGAGAAAATTCGCACGGCTTTAGAGCAATTTATTTCGCCCGTTCCTTGTCCCGAATGCAATGGACATCGCTTGAGAAAAGACAGTTTGGCGGTTAAGATCGGCGGTTGCGGAATCGGCGATTATGTCAGTTTGCCGATAGAAGAAGCAGTTGAGAAATTTGAAAAGGTTCAATTAAACAAACGCGAAGAAAAAATTGCGGGGTTGGTTTTGCGTGAAATCCAAAACCGCCTGGAGTTTTTGAACGGTGTCGGACTTGGATATTTAACGATGGATCGCGGTTCGGGAACGCTTTCCGGCGGTGAAGGGCAGAGAATCCGTCTGGCAACGCAGATCGGCTCGCAACTTCGCGGTGTTTTGTATGTTTTGGACGAACCTTCAATCGGTCTACATCCAAGAGATAATCAGAAATTGCTCGAAACTCTGCGGGAATTACGCGATTTGGGAAACACGGTTTTGGTTGTCGAACACGATGAAGAAACTATCGAGCAAGCTGATTTTGTTATAGATTTGGGACCGAAAGCGGGAACTCACGGCGGCGAAATCGTGGCGAAGGGAACACCGAAACAAATCTTAAAAAGCAAAAAATCTTTGACGGGAAAATATATGTCGGGCGAATTGAATATTCCGCTTCCTGAAAAAAGACGCTCATCGAATGGCAAGAAAATTGTCGTCAAAGGTGCGAAAGCTCACAACCTAAAAAATATCAACGTAACTTTTCCGCTTGGCATTTTGACGGTTGTAACGGGCGTTTCGGGAAGCGGAAAATCAACGCTGGTGGACGATATTTTATATCGCTCGCTGGCAAAGGAAATTTACAGATCGGTCAAAGAACCGCTCGAACATAAATCTATTGAAGGTATTGAAAATGTTGACAAAATAATAGAAATTGACCAAAAACCAATCGGCAGAACGCCGCGTTCAAACCCCGCAACTTACACGGGAGTTTTCACTCCGATCCGTGAACTTTATGCAATGCTGCCTGAATCGAGAGAACGCGGTTATAAAATGGGAAGATTTTCATTCAATGTAAAAACCGGACGCTGCGAAGCCTGCGAAGGTGCGGGAATGAAACGTATCGAAATGAATTTCCTTCCCGATGTTTATGTAACCTGTGATGTTTGCAGAGGAAAACGCTACAACCGCGAAACTTTATCGGTTAAATACAAAGGCTTATCAATTGCCGATTTGCTCGACACGACCATCGAAGACGCTTTGCCGATACTCGAAAATATTCCGAAAATAAAGGAAAAATTGCAGACTTTAATTGATGTCGGACTTGGTTATTTAAAACTCGGACAATCCGCCACAACAATTTCCGGCGGCGAGGCACAGCGGGTAAAACTCTCCAAAGAATTATCAAAACGTGCGACGGGAAAGACGATCTATATTCTGGATGAACCGACAACCGGCTTGCATTTTGCCGACGTTCACAAATTGCTTGATGTCCTGCAAAGATTAGTTGACACGGGCAACACGGTTATCGTCATCGAACACAATCTGGACGTGATAAAATCCGCCGATTACATAATTGATCTCGGACCCGAAGGCGGTGCAAAAGGCGGGGAAGTCGTGGCGAAAGGGAAACCTGAAACGGTTGCAAAAAGTAAGAAATCTTATACGGGCAAGGCTTTGAGAGAAGTCTTGAATTAATTCTTTCTCACATAACTGTAACATTTGAAAAACGCGTTGTATTAACCGGCAAATTTAAGATTTGAGAATTTGTAATGCTGCTGATCATTTGAAGTTTTAATGAGATGCGGGTTTCGATTTGCTCAAAGCGGTTTATTAATTGGACGGTTTGGTCAAAATCTTCATTTTTCAGACTTTGCCAAGCCTGACCTAAATTAAACTGCCGCGTTGCATCAGCACCCATTGAAATAATAAATTCGCCTTGCCGCATGATGCCTTCACTCCTGAATTGTGAAACCACAATGTAGGCTTTGGTGTATTCATTTATCGGATTTATGATCGTTTCAATTAAACGAAAACCTTCTGCCGGTTCAATGATTGAATAAGCGTTGGCAAGATTTATTCGTTTATTTACATCATTTTGATTGTCGGGAATTTCCGTAATTAAAGCATCCGCCCGTCGTAGAATTGTTAATGCTTGTTGTTTATTTTCTTTTGGATTTTTGTAATAAATCGCATTTGCCAACTGAATAATCGGTGAAAAACGGTTTTCTTCATCGGGAATTTCGTTTATAACCGCCAGAGCCTCATCATAATTTCCTTTGGAAGTTAAGTTTGAAGCAAGATTAGAATAATATTGAGTCAAACGGCTATTACTTTCCTCTTCCGTAAAATCGTTTTTCAGCACAGATTTTAATTCGGCAATATTTCCTTCTTCCGTTAATTTTTGCAGAGCCGTATTGTAAATCGAACTTCGGTAATTTGTAAATTTTTTAGATTCTTTGAGCAATAATTCCGCCGAAGGATTTGATTTCATCAATTCGGTATATCTTTTGTGTTCGGGATTTTGATTTTCGCTTTGAACTTTTCTTTTCTCTTGTCTTTGCTTATATTCAGCCGCCCGAATTGGAAAATTTTTCTCAACTGCTTTAAAGGCGTTGGAAGTAATATCATCAGATTGATAATTTTGACTTAACCAAAAAGTCGAAAGTTTATCCGCCATCTGCCGAATATAATTTTCGGAAATTTTTATTTGCTGATTATTGTTATTTGCATCGTTTCCGAAGAGATTGAAAAAGTGATAAAAAACTCCAACGTTTTCACCATTGTTCAAGCTTATTTTAAGCAAAGCCTGAAGTGTTTCTTCAGCAAGTTTATTTGCCAGATCCAAATCTTTTTGCTGAATTTGCTGGAGTAAATTGAAAGTATCGTAAGTGATTTTTTTCTTTAAACTGCTCCGAAATAATTCAGGCATCCGTGCCGGATTTTGTTTCGCCGCTAGACTTGCATAGCGTTGTTCGCTTTGTATTTCGGTTTGAGTGTAGCTTGTATAATTTGAATATCTGTTTGAATTTTCCTTATTTGCCGACAATTGATTCAGAGCCGTTTGCAATTTCGGAGGTCGGCTTTTGATCAAAGCATCCAAAGCAAATTCGGCATCGCGGTTGGCAAATAAATTTAAAATCTGCCAGCGTGGATGCTGACCGTAAATCAAACTTCGGACGCTCGGCTGATTTATTTTCTCAAACTCCGCTTCGCGTTGAGCCGTAAGTAACTCATCAATCGAATTCTGGAAAAGTCCGCGTGCTTTCTGTTCATCAACTTTCCAGAGTTTATCTCCAACCTGTGCATAAACCAAAGCACGATTTTCAGCCAATCTGAGATTCGCCGCATCCGCTAAAATCTCCTCCAAAAGTGCAATTTCCTTTGTTTTATCATCAACAGTTTGAGCAGTTGAAAGCAGAGAAAAAGTGAGAATTAAAAAACCGATACAAAAAATACGGGCGATATTCACAAGGCAAACCTCAAACGGAAATTATTTCACTAATCCTAATAGTATCCTAAGAACGTCTTTAAGTTGCCATAGTTGCATTTTTATTCACGTTGGGTTTAATACCCCATCAGCTTGCTGCGGGGTAGTTTATTAACAAAATTCAATTTGTGTTAAAATTTACCTGAGAGGTATAAAGATTTGATTTCAGTTGAAACTATTCATAACAAAATACAAATGTTGCCGAGTTCGTCGCAGAAAGAGGGGCTTGATTTTATTGATGATTTGCTTGAAAAATTTGCAAAATCGAATCAAAAGGAAAAGGCTTCGGCTTGGGAAGATTGGGCGAAGAGTCATACTCAACATACTGTTATTATTGACGATAGCCGTGAAGCAATTTACGCCGAAGACGAATAAATGGAAGATATTCAAGCCGATACAAATATACTCCTGCGAAGTGCCGAACCTGCTCATCCGACTCATCAAAAAGCTATCAATGCTGTCAAAGATTTCCTTGCAAATGGCGACAGAGTTTGTCTGATTCCGCAAAATCTTATCGAATTTTGGAATGTGGCAACCCGCCCCGTTGCAAATAACGGTTTCGGTTGGACACCCGCAAAAACCGATGTCGAAATCTCTCGTCTGGAATCTTTGCTGACCGTTCTGCCCGACAGCCAAGCGATCTATGGTGAATGACGGAAGTTAGTTGTAGCCAACTCGGTTCTCGGCAAATAAGTCCACGATGCCCGAATCGTAGCCGCAATGAATGTTCATCAAATCACAAAATTGCTCACTTTCAACACGAAAGATTTTAAGAGATTTCAAAATATAACGCTGATTGATCCAAATACTTTACAGAAAAAGGCTCGCTGAAAGAAGATATTGTGCTGGCTTTTTACTCTCCCGAAAAACGTAAATTAACTGAATTTGATGTAACTTAAAATTTTACCTGAAATTTATGAAAAATGTTTGTTATAATTCCGTCAGAGGTAAAAGATATGTCGAATACAGAATTAGAAACAAGAATTAAAACTCTGGAAAGCGAACTTGCTATATTAAAAGAGAAGTTCAACAAAATAGAAAAAACCAATAAACCTTGGTGGGAAGATCATATTGGAGTTTTTGCAGATGATCCAGCTCACGAAGAAGCCATGAGACTGGGGCGAGAATATCGTGAATCGCAAAAGATGGTCTATGATGAGGATATTGAAAAATGATTATCCTCGATACCGATTGTCTCAGTTTGCTTAACCGTGAAAGCATCCTTGAATCTTCCAAATTACGACAAAAACTTGAACAGTTTCCCGCTGATGAACTCTTCACAACAATAATCACTTTTGAAGAACAGATGCGTGGTTGGTTAGCTTTCGTAGCAAAAGCTAAAACTATGGATCAACAAATTTTCGCTTATGAGAGATTACATCAATTTCTAGAGACTTATCGAAACACGGACGTTTTAGATTTCGACGAAAAATCCGCAAAAGTCTTCCAACAATTAAAATCAAACAAAATCCGCATCGGCACAATGGATTTGAAAATCGCTTCGATTGCAATTGCAAATGAAGCGATTTTAGTTTCAAGAAACCTCAAGGATTTTGAAAAAGTGCGGGATTTAACAATTCAGGATTGGACGAGATATATTCTACTTCTTAACTTTTTTCCAAAGCGTGGATTTCTTTTGAACTTTATTGTTTAATTTTAACCCAAATTCACCTTCAGTAGCTTGTGTTAAATTTTCACCATCTTTTTTAATTTCAAGTATTTTTGCTAATTGAAATTTATTATTTTTCTCAACATATATAGTTTCATTTACGTTCAAATTTACGTTCTCGCTTAAATTAACAATACATACCTCACCCTTTTTAAATATTTCTGTTGGATTATCAATTAACTGAAGATTATTTGGTTTAAATTCAACCAAACCAAAATTAAGAAGCGATTCTCTTGCTTCTTCTTTAGTAATGATTCTATTCTCAATGTCAAAATATAAATTGAAAAGTTGCCAAGTTGTCAAAAGACCTCTTTCATCATTTGTTGCATCTTGAATTTGATGTTCAGTAAATGGTGGATTTTTTCTTTTTAATGGGGGCAAAAATCTCTGATGATTTACAACATAGAGTGCAAAAACATCAAAAGTATTTCTTTGTTTGCATCTACGATGTTTTATTTTTGAAATTTGACTACAATCAGAGTCTGTTGATGTTCCGCCAATTCCTTTACACTCAACAATGAGCAAACCTCCATCTGGTAAATCAACTTGAATATCTTCTTCATTTATTGATGATTTAGTTTCATCAACAAAACGCACATTTTCAAAATCAAGCCATTTTAAAAATTTAATAATAGCTTTAACCAGCAAATCATCAGTTTCAGTTATCAAATCGTGCAAAAATGACAGATCGGAAGAATTTTTCTCAATTTCAGAATTAATATTTTTAATTTTCTCTTCAAATTCTTGTTGAACTTTCTCTTTCTTAGTTAGTAAATCTGAGTGATTAGGCAACCAATAGTTTTGATTTTCTTTCCATTTGAAGGTTGATGAAAAAGGAAAAACTTTAGGAAACATTGTTGGTGCAACATCTGAAAGAAATTCCAATAAGAAATTAGTTTTGTCTTGGATTTGTGGAAAGACAAATAAAACACCTTCATTTTTAGGACTTGCATTTGCGTAAGAAATAATATCACCGCGAGAATTGGTCATCATTGGAATGAATTTATTATCTTTAATATGTTCTTCTCCTTTCCAGTTGGTTGGATGACGAAATGTCTGATTATAAAATGCTTCATTTTTGTATTTATTTAACAGAGATACTAATTGAGTATTTCCTAGATTTTCAATTGAAATCTCTTTACCATAAAGGTTTTCTGATAATGGCACATTTCCCCAAAAGTCATAGATGTTCTTGGTGAATGATTTATCTCCCTGATAGTAATTATCATTAGAAGAAATGGATTTTAGTTGATATTCGATTTTATAATTTCCCGTTGAAAATACGAGAACTAAAAATTGTCTATTAATTTTATTTAAATCATCATTTAGTAAGTATGCAGAAAATGGTCTTGGATCAAATAGAGTTTGTGGATAATGGGAGGAAATATATGTTGAACTATTACCTGTAAGATTTTCTCTTATATGATCTTCAACCTTCCAATCAATAATATCAAAGTTATGTAAGTCTGCGATAATTATATCAAATTCGTGAAGATTATCTGGGAAAACATTATTTAATAAAATATTATGTTGTTGATATTGCTGCTTGTTTTGAACTCTTATTTTTGAACCTAAAGTTCCATCAAATACATTTGTAACTGATTTTTTTAATCTATCAATAGTATTTTCATCTATATCAAGACAACAAATCCGAGGTCTCTCATTAATTTTAATTTCTTCAGATTCATTACCATCTACTAATTTGGGCTTTGCACCTTCTGTCAATATTGAGTCATCTTCTTTTTCCTTGTTTCCAAAATTAAAAATTGCCATAACTTTATGAGAATAATGAGCTTACTGGTAGGGTACTCATTTTAATATAATTCTACTTCAAATAAAAAGTTTCCTCAATAGGTCTCAGCGGGCGGTTCATCCAGAGTGGTCTTCGTAAGCCGTTTGGTCCCGGGGCGGGGCGGGTCATTTCGAGCCATTCTTTGTAAACTTCGAGGGATTTGTTTGTGTCCACGAAGACATCGCCGTATTTATCGTCGGCGTGGGCTTTTTCGATGCGGACTTTTTGATGCCAGCAGTGCATTCCGCTGATCGGGTCGGGGTGGACGGGGAAGGTTATGTTTTGGTGGACTCCGCCGTCTGACCAGAATATGCGGGAAGTGTCGGGGTCGTCGGTTTTGCTTGGGCGGATGCCGTCAACGACACGCATTTTGTAACTTCCTTTGTCGTCCTTTTCAATCGTAACCTGATTTAATGCCCAACGATTTGCTGTCGCGTCTTGCTGTCTTCGCCAACGTCCGAGGTGGTGCGAACAGGCGACCACGCCGGGTTTCATTCCTTCCGTTACCCACGCTTTGTTGACGAAATAGCCGATGTCCGTGTTGATGCGGACGAGGTCGTTTGTTTTGATTCCCCAGCGTTCGCCGTCTTCGACCGAAACCCAGAGTGGATTGCGATGAGCGATCTCGGCGAGCCATTTGGCATTTCCCGAACGCGAGTGAATCAGCGTCGGCAAACGGAATGTCGGGACGAGAACAATCTCATTTTTTGAAGCGTCGAGATTTTCGCGGTGAATGTGCGATTTTATATATGTCGGATATTTATACTCTTCCCATTTCCAATCCTTCAAAGTTTGCGAGAAAAATTCCTGCTTACCGGAAGGTGTGTGAAAACCTTGACGCACAACGCCGTCAATTTCCACGCCGACATTTTTGCCTTCGCGTGTTACCAAATATGTCGCCGAATCAACTTCCGTTCCTTCTAATTCTTCATCCGTAAGCGGTGTTAAATGAATATTGTAAGTTGAAGATTCAACCTCGAATGCACCGTATTTACGCATATAATCGAGCGGTGTTAAATCTTCTTCCGCCGCTTTTTCGGGCAAACCTTTGACATTTTCAAAGATGTATCGGTAATACTCATCAATGGTAATTTTTTCGCCTTTGCGATACGGCGAGTTGAAATGTTCACGCACGCCCAAACTGCCGTCGGGATCAATTCGCCACGAAAGTTCTATCCAAAATTCGTCTTCTTCCCAGACTTCACCGGGATTGGATTCATAAGTGTATTCGACCTCTTTGCCCATTTTTCTCGCTGCCTCTCGCAAGACGGGTTGGCGAAAACCGATCCATTTGCCCGAATGAGTTTCGTATGAAATAAGGTCGTGGCGTTCGCTCGCGTGTCCCATCGGCAGGACGTAATCGGCAAAATATGAAGTTTCGTTCCATGTTGGTGTGAGGGCAATGTGCATCCCGATCTTGCTTTCGTCGGCGAGTGCATCAATCCACATAAATCCATCGGGATAAGTCCAGACCGGATTAAATACGCGTGTAAAATATGTGTCAATTGTTCCGCGTCCTTCTTTTAAGAAGTGGGGAAGTAAGAAACTCATTTCGTAATGTGCAAGCGGATATTCGTTTGGAAAATGGAGTTCGTTCCAAAATTTTTGGGCAGGGGGATTGCTGAAACCTTTCGGCTTAAATTTGTTCCAAGCCGAAGGCATCGTTCCGCCGACTGTTCCGACGCTTCCCGTCAAAACATTCAAGAAATGCAAACAACGCGAAACCGCCCAACCGCCGAGGTTTCCTGCTCCCGCACTACGCCAATTGTGTGTTGCAAAACGAGTTCCTGCTTCGCCAACTTTCTTCGCAACTTCACGAATCATTTCCGCAGTCGCACCGCTTTCCGCTTCGGCAAATTCGGGTGTGTATTCAGCGTAAAGTTTCTTTAATTCATCAATGAAATTATCAAATGTAATCTCAATCGGAGTGTGGACACTTTTGTCCGCAACGCTTTGGTTAGACTCGGAACTTACAGAACTTACAGTCGTGCGGACAGGAGTGTCCGCGTTCCGTGTCATTTCCGCCAGAGATTCTCGCCAATTTACCCAATTGTAGAGAAATTCGCGGTTGTAAGTTCCTTCGTCTAACAAAATTTTCGCAATCGCTAAGAGAACTGCCGCTTCGCTTCCGGGATAAGTCGGCATCCAGTAATCCGCCATCGAAGCCGTGTTCGACAGACGCGGATCCATCACGCACATTTTTGCACCGTTCATCAAACCTTCCATAATGCGTTGGGCGTGCGGATTGAAATAATGCCCCGATTCGAGGTGTGCGGAGATCAGCAAAATAAACTGTGCGTTGGCGTGATCGGGCGAAGGTCTGTCCGCACCGTGCCAGATCGCGTAGCCGAATCTCGCTCCCGCCGAACAGATATTCGTATGTGAATTATGCCCGTCAACGCCCCAAGATTGCAGGACTCTATCCATAAAACCTTCGTGTCCCGGTCGCCCGACGTGATAAACAACTTCGTTCTTGCGTTCTTCTACTAAAGCCTTGCGAATCCGCCCCGCAATGTCGTCCAAAACATCATCCCACGAAACTCTCTCCCACTCACCCGCACCGCGTTCGCCAACTCGTTTTTGCGGATACAAAATCCTGTCAACATCATTGATCTGATTGATCGTCGCCGGACCCTTCGCACAATTCCGCCCACGCGAACCCGGATGATAAGGATTCCCCTCAAACTTACGGACTTTCATCGTTTCCTTATCAACATAACTCAGCAAACCGCAACCCGATTCGCAGTTAAAACAAGTCGTCGGCACGATCTGATAATTTTTCTTCTCCCGCTTATGTCCGCTTTTCGCCTCATACTCCGTCCAATCATCCCACTGCTCCGGCGGCGGATAATTCGTCAATTCTCCCGGCTCGTTCAAACGCGGAATCTCAAACGCTTCTTCAGCGTGCAAATTATCAATAATACCGAGCTTTTCGGCAATGTTTTCGATGAATGATGGTTTGTGTTTTTTCATTAAGTAATCACTCACAATTAAGTTAGACTATATTTGAAGTTTGAAAACTTTATTCTCAGACTTCTGCCAAATTCATTTAAGGCTTGCTTGACCGAATAGCAAAGTCGTTCTTTGTCTTCATAATC
>JALZKH010000109.1 GCA_030859345.1 Acidobacteriota bacterium
ACTTTAGCTTTGAATTCAGCTTTATAAACTTTACGTTTTTTAGTGGTTCTCATAATGTTAATTTTATCGGTTATTTTAACATCATTTTCCACCTTAACTACCTGTCCAGTTTTTGGGGTTCATTATATTTGACAGTTCTAAAGGGTGAAGCATCTATATTAATTGATATATCAGAAGCTAAAAATGGAAAGAAAGAAGTTACTTTATATAAATGCAGAGAATTAGAAATTGGGAAATTCATTTTGAATGAAAAAACACAAGAACCGATTTTCCAAGTGTTGAATAATAGCGAACTAAAGGGACAAAAGGAATTATCTTTGAGATGTCTATCAAATGATGAAAAAATATTGTTCTGAAAAAATTAAAAATCTTACTCATAAACGGGACGGGATTTCTCTAAACGCATATCGTTGGACAAATACAAACCTTAGTAAATTAGTGACGCATTCAACGAAATAGAGTAAAATAGGGAATTATGAAAACACTAGAAATAAAATTACCTGATGAAGTTTTCGGAGTTTTAAGTACGATTGCGAAGAAAAAGGATAAATTTGTAGTTGATGCGATAAAGGAAAAAATTGCGAGAGAAGAAAATAAGGAAGATGATTTTGTTGAAAACTTGAACGGCGGTTTGGGCAATGAATTACGTCCGTATGGTTTGAGTAAAGGTGAATTTGTTGTTCCCGAAGGTTTTGATGAAGCGTTGCCCGAAGAAGTTTTGGCGGGTTTTGAGGGCGAATGAAACTTCTTTTAGATACGCATATTTTTCTTTGGTATATTACTGCTGATTCTCGTCTATCAACGCTTTTTCTCGATGCGATTCGTGAGCCGAAAAATGATGTTTATCTGAGCGTTGCGTCGCTTTGGGAAATAATCATCAAATACGATCTTGGCAAACTTCCTCTACCGCAATCGCCCGAAAATTATATTCCGAATGAACGCCGAAGACATCGGATCAAAAGTCTTTCAATGCACGAAAATACGGTTAGAGAACTGATAAATTTACCGAATTTGCACCGCAATCCGTTTGATCGAATTTTAATTTGTCAGGCGATTGCAAATAATATGACGATTATTACGGTTGATAATCAAATACAAAATTACCAAGTTTCTTATCTGAAATAATGGCAAAAAAATCAAAAGCATTAGCGAAAACAAATAACAAAATCCTGATCACAGGCGGAACGGGATTTCTCGGAACGCATATTGTGAAACAGTTTTTAGACGCGGGCGAGAAGAATCTGCGGGTGATGGCTTCGAGCGTTCCTGTTTGGATGCGGGATGCAGGCGTTGAGGCATTTGAAGGCTCGGTTACGAAAGTGGAAGATGTGGCGGAAGCGGTTAAAGGCGTTTCGGCGATCTATCATCTTGCAGGGAAAGTTTCGCGGGATAATGATGATGCGGTTTTGATGAACAAAATTCACGTTCAAGGGACGCGGATTTTGTGCGAAGCGGCGGTTGAAGCGGGTGTCAAGACTTTTATTCTCGCATCTTCGAGCGGGACGATTGCGGTTTCGGAAGATAAGGAAATTGTGGACGAAACTTATCCGCCGCCGATGGATCTGATCTCGCGTTTTGCTTATTATGCGTCGAAGTTTTATCAGGAAAAGACCGCCATTGAGAATTTTGGCGGTAAGGGATTAAAACTCGTGATCTTAAATCCTTCTCTGCTTTTGGGAACGGGTGATGAGCGACTGAGTTCGACAAAACCCGTTTTGGATTTTCTCGCCCGCAAAATTCCATTTACACCTTCGGGCGGTTTGAATTTTGTTGATGCAAGAGATACGGCAACGGCGTTTATTAACGCATTGGAGAAGGGAAAACACAAAGAAAAATATCTGCTCGGTGCGGAAAATATGACGTTTGCAGAGTTTTTCGGCAGACTTAAAAGATTATCGGGCGTTTCCGCTCCGATGCTCAAAGTTCCGAAATCTTTGAGCGTTCCGGCGGCGAATATGATCGGTTCAATTTTTAAGAACTGGAACAAAACCCCACCGTTTGAAGCAAAAGAGGTCGAGCAAGCGGAATTATTTTGGTATTTCGACTCAACGAAAGCTAAGGAAGAATTGGGTTTTGATCCACGCGATCCGCAGACAACTTTGAACGATACGATTAATTATCTGCGTGAGAATTTTTTGGGTGAAGGTGTTTTTGAATAAGAAGTATTCACCACAGAGGCACAAGAGGACACAGGGAAGAATGAAATTGCTTTTTAAGACTCTGTGTTCTCCGTGCCTCTGTGGTGAAATATTATTTGTAAGTTTCTAAATACTTTGGTTTTCTTCTTGCATTTGTTGCCTGCTCCCAAGAATAAGCAAGTTTAATCAAGGTAGATTCGGAAAATTCGCGTCCGATGAATGACATTCCGATTGGCATTTCATTTAAGAAACCCGAAGGAACGGTGATATTCGGATAACCTGAAACCGCTGAAAGGGTTGAACTTGAAACATAGTTTGTCGGGCTGTCGCCGTTTATCAAGTCAATCATCCAAGCCTGTGCGTTGGAAGGTGCGACGACAGCATCTAGTTTGTCCTTATCCAAAACCATATCAATTCCTTTGTCTTGTGATAAAACTTTACTTTTCAAAAGTGAAAGCCGATATGCACGGTCTTCCAAATCCTTTTTCTTCTGTGCTTTTTCAAAAATTTCCTGCTCAAAATAAGGCATTTCTTTGTCGGCGTTTTGTTTGTTGTATTCGATCAGTTTTTCCAAAGTGTTATATTTTCCACCACGATTTTTCAGGTATTCGTTTAAGTCAGCTTTGAATTCATAAAGTAAAACTTCATATTCATCATCGCCAAAATTTCGCAAGTCAGGGAAATTAACGTCGCTTAATTTTGCACCGTTTTTCTCTAAGATTTTGAGATTTTCTTCCATCAATTTGTCGAGTCGGGCGTTGCGTCCGAAGTATTGACGGATGACTCCGATCTTTGCTCCTGTTAATCCGTTTTTGTCGAGGAATTTCGTGTAATCTTTTTCGCCTTTGGTTTTAATTTGCGAAGTTATCGAATCTTTTTTGTCTTCGCCGACCATTGCGTTTAATAAAATTACGGCATCGGTTACAGTTCGAGCCATCGGTCCGGCGGTGTCTTGAGAATGTGCAATCGGAATAATACCGCTGCGTGAAACAAGTCCGAGCGTCGGTTTAATGCCGACTACTCCGTTGATTGAAGCCGGACAAATAACCGAGCCGTCGGTTTCCGTTCCAATAGCAACAGCAGTTAGATTTGCGGCAACGGCAACCCCCGAACCTGACGAAGAACCGCACGGGCTTCGGTCTAATATGTATGGATTATGAGTTTGTCCGCCGCGTCCCGACCAGCCGCTTGAGGAGTTTTCCGAACGAAAATTTGCCCATTCGCTTAAATTAGTTTTACCCATTATAACAGCTCCCGCATCGCGTAATTGTTTAACAATAAATGCGTCCTGCTTTGGTGTCGGAGCATTAACTAATGCGAGACTTCCCGCCGTTGTTTTCATTTTATCGGCAGTATCTATATTGTCTTTAATAACGACGGGAATTCCGTGCATTTGCGAACGAACTTTGCCGTTTTTTCGTTCTTTGTCCATTTGCTCGGCAATAGCGATTGCATCAGGATTTACCTCAATTATAGAATTTAATTTGCCGTCAATATTTTTGATACGTTCGAGATAGATTTCGAGGAGTTGTTTGGAAGTTACATCGCCTTTTTTCATCGCATTTTGCAGTTCCATTACAGTTTTTTCTTCGATGTCAAATGCTTTATTATTGGCGGTATTTGCTCCTTTTGTTGTGTTGCTCATTAAAAAAATTGTGCCTCCTGACAAACCGATTTGTAGAAAATCACGACGATTTATGGACATATTTTCTCCCCAGATTTTTTTGATTAAAAGATGTTTTTCTTAGCTTAATCGCCGGATGGATTTTTGGCAAGTTTAATTCAAAGGTGGACTTAAATAAGAGTTCAATTCATAATGATTAACAAAATAAATTCAAGAGGAAAAATAATTATGTTTGGAAAATTATTGATTATGATGGTTGGGATATTTCTTTTGTCGGGACTGATTTCGTCTTGCACGAATGTCAAAGAAAATACGTCAAATACTGTAAAGACAGAGATACAGGGAAGCGAAACCGATAAACAGTTTGAAGCTTTGGCGAAAAATTTTATTGATGAATTGCTGGTGCTGAACCCGGAGTGGGCAACCAGTCTTGGTGAACATAAATATGACGGAAAACTCAGCGATTACACCATCGGAGGAGTTGATAAAAATCGTGAGTTTGCCAAAAAATATTTAGCCGAACTCGAAAAAATTCCGCTCGACAAACTCAGCAAAGCCAATAATGTTGATTACCGTATCTGGAAGCACAATCTTGAATCGAATATTTTCCAAATCGAAACCTTGAAGGAATACGAGTGGAATCCGATGAGCTACAATGTCGGCGGGGCGATAAATGATCTTTTGCAGAGAGATTTTGCACCTTTGAAAGACCGCTTGGGAAATGCAAAATTGCGTTTGGAAGCAATTCCGCAAGTTATTGAAGCGGCTAAGGCAAATTTGAAAAACCCGCCGAAAGTTCATACCGAAACGGCGATTCAACAAAATGACGGAGTTATCAGTTTGATCAAAGGCGATTTACAGTCTTTTGTTAATCAGGCAAATTTAAAGGATGATTTTGCACAAGTTCAGGAAAAAGCTATTGCGGCACTTGAAGATTACGGAAAATGGTTGAAAGAAGATTTATTGCCGCGTTCTGACGGCGATTTTCGTATCGGCAGCGAAAAATATCAGAAAAAATTAAAGTATTCGCTGGAATCCGATCTGACAAAAGAAGAGATTTTAAAACGTGCGGAAGAAGATTTGAAGGCGACGCAGAATCGTATGTATGAAGTCGCTTTGCCGCTTTTTAAAAAATATTTTCCCGACGCACAGGACGAGGAAAAATTAAAAGATAAGAAAACGGTGATAAAAGCCGTTTTGGACAAACTTGCCGAAGAACGTCCTGATAACGAGACGATTGTGGCACTGGCAGAAAAAAATGTTGCGGAAACAACCAAATTTGTCAGCGACAAAAAACTCGTAACAGTGCCGGGCGAGCCTTTGAAAGTTATTGAAATGCCCGAATTTGCACGCGGAACTGCCGTTGCATATTTTGATTCGGCAGGACCTTTTGAAGAAAAAAACGAAACTTTTTACGCAATTGCACCGACTCCGAAAGATTGGTCGAATGAACGCCGCGAATCTTTTTACAAAGAATACAATAATTATATGGTGCAGGATTTAACCGTCCACGAAGCAATGCCGGGACATTATTTGCAGATTATGCACTCGAATGATTTCAAAGCTCCGACAACGATTCGTGCGATTTTCCGCAGCGGAACTTTTACCGAAGGCTGGGCGGTTTATTCCGAGCAATTAATGGCAGAAAAAGGTTACGGCGGTGCAGAAGTCGAAATGCAGCAACTGAAAATGAAACTCCGCGTAATCATCAACGCGATAATTGACCAGAAAATCCATACCGCCGGAATGACCGAAAAAGAAGCTGTAGATTTTATGATGAACGAAGGTTTTCAGGAAGAAGGCGAAGCCGTCGGAAAATGGAAACGTGCGAATCTAACTTCGACGCAACTTTCGACCTATTATGTCGGCAGTATCGAGGTCAATGACATACGAAAAGCCTACGAAGAAAAAAACAAAGACAACGTTGATATGCTTAAAATGCACGATGCGATGCTATCATTCGGTTCACCTGCACCGAAATATGTTAAAGAAATGTTGGATTTGAAATAAATTTAATGGTGAATAATTATGCAAATTGATTTCGACGAAATTGATCGCAAAATCTCCAATTTTATGAGTCATTGGGGAGTTTTTGCTCTGCGGATTTCACTTGGTATAATTTTTATTTGGTTTGGAATACTCAAACCATTCGGTTTATCTCCTGCCGAACCGATGCTTTTGAAAACTGTTGCCTGGATTCCGATCTTTGAGCCTAAAACGTGGCTGATGATTATCGGTTGGTGGGAAGTAGTAATTGGTATTTTATTTTTGTTCCGTCCGACAATCCGAATTGCCATAGCACTTCTTGCGTTGCAAATGGTCGGAACATTTATGCCTTTATTTGTTCTACCCTATGTTACATTTCAAGCCGAACATTTTCCATATGCTCCGACTACGGAAGGTCAATATATCATCAAAAATCTATTGATAATATCCGCCGCACTCGTCGTCGGCGGAACGGTTCGAGGGATCAAAAAGCCTGAGCCGTCATAAATTATAAAATTACAAATTTTTAGTTTTTTAATTTCTTCAAACTTCCTTTACCGCTGATTTTGCGTGAACTTATGTGGGCGACATTTTCTGCTTTGGCAAATGCCCGCATAAAATTTTCTCCTAAAACTTTATTGATTTCCTGTTCCGTGTAGCCTCTTTTCAACATTTCGTAGGTTACTAAAACAAGGTCTTCGGCACCGTTCATTCCGGTTGGTAAACCCGGAACTCCGTCATAATCCGAACCGATGCCGACATAATCTATTCCGGCAATTTTTTTCACGTGGTCTATGTGGTCAACGATTTTTGTATAAGACGGAACATAAATCGGATTAGCGGCGTAGAGTTTGCGTTTTTCTTCATTGAATTTTTGTTTGTTATCTTTGTATTTCTCGGCTAACTCTTTAAGTTCATTTTCCAACTTTTTATCTCTCGCACGGTCTTCGTCGAGATAGCGTTGGTCAAGGAATGCGGGATAAAAGTTTATCATTACGACTCCGCCGTTTTTGGGAATAAGTTTTAGAATATCGTCGGGAACATCACGCGGGTGATCGGAAAATTCTCTGGCTGATGAATGCGAATAAATTACAGGTGCGGTGGCGATTTCCAGAACGTCACGCATCGTGTCGTCTGAGACGTGCGAGAGATCAACCAGCATTCCCAAACGGTTCATTTCCTTGACAACTTCATTACCAAAATCGTTGAGTCCGCCATAAGGTTTTACAGGGTTTCCGTCTTTATCTTTATCACAACAAGCATCCGCCCAATTATTTGTATTATTGTGCGTTAAGGTCATATAACGCACCCCGAGGCGATAGAAATTTCGTAATGCAAACAGCGAATCTTCAATCGCGTGTCCACCTTCGATTCCCATTAATGCGGCGATTTTACCTTGTTTTTTTGCTTGCCGTATGTCAGCGGTTGATGTTGCGATCATCATTTTATCGGGATTTTTTTCCGCTTCACGATAGACCGTATCAATAAGATTCATCGCTCTTTGCATCGAGCCGAACGGTGATTTTTCCGCGTAGGTGCGGGAAACATATATTGAAAAGAAAAGTCCGGTAATGTTTCCTTGTTTAATCCGTGAAAAATCGCTGTGAAAAGGATCGCCGTCCAAGTGATATTTGCCGACCGAATTTGATGCGAGCGAAAAATCTTCGTCATACATCGGCGAAGTTATATCGTTATGTCCATCAACGATTAAGGCTTTTTTGTGAATTGTCAAAGCCTTTTGCCAGAGTTTAGCATCGGCATCCGGCGGCATTGTTTGAGAATAATTTGCGGTAGCAAAAAGGAAAAATATGGCAAAAGTAACAATTGATTTTTTCATAGTTTAAATAGAAATTAGCTGAAATGGATTTTCGAATTTTATTGTAGCATTTTTTACAAAAAGCAAAAATAAAAGGAACAGCCAAATTGACTGTTCCAAAGAAATAATAGAGCTTTTCAAATTTATTATTTCTGTTTAGCAACTTGTTTATCTTTACGCGGTTTAGCATTTTTGACATATTTATCAAGCCAGTTTATTTGTTCCCAAAGGACATGCTCGATGGATTCACGGGCGGCATAACCGTGAGATTCGTGCGGCAGCATTACCAGTCTTGCTGTTCCGCCGTTGCCTTGAATTGCGGCATACATACGCTCGGACTGCATCGGAAATGTTCCCGAATTATTGTCCGCCATTCCGTGAATCATCAGTAGCGGTTCTTTAATTTTATTTGCCCGGAAAAATGGCGAAAGCGTGTAATAACTTTCAGGTGCTTCCCAGAATGAACGTCTTTCCGATTGGAAACCGAATGGCGTAAGCGTGCGGTTATAAGCTCCGCTTCTCGCAATCCCGGCACGGAAAAGCTCGGAATTTGCCAGCAGATGTGCGGTCATAAATGCTCCGTAAGAATGTCCGCCGACGGCAACTCTGTCGCTGTCAACTACGCCCATCTCAACACCTTTATCAATCGCCGCTTTTGCACCGGCAACGAGTTGTTCGATAAATGTATCGTTAACTGTTAAAGGATCACCAACAATCGGCACAGTCGCATCATTTAATATCGCATAACCCTGCAAAAGTAAAAATAAATGCGAGTAACCGCCGATTTGTGTAAAACGATTGGTCGAACCCGAAACCTGTCCGGCAACATCGCTGTTCGTATATTCCAACGGATAAGCCCACAGCAAAGTCGGCAATTTCGTGCCTTCCTTGTAATTCGGAGGCAGATAAAGCGTAAACGACAGATCAACACCGTCGGGACGTTTATATTTGACGAGTTTTTTTGTAATACCACGCAACTGCGGTGCGAGATCGGGGAAATTCGTCAAAGCCTTGATTGAAGTTGCATTTGCTTTAGCTTCCGGTGTATTTGTCCGATCACGTAAAAACAAATTCGGTGGTTCGGCAATGGATTCGCGGCGGGTGATGAATTTTTTTGCATCGTCATCGAGAAGTGTGACAAATTCTTCATAGAAATCTTTATCGGATCGCCAGATTTCCTCAATTTTGAGAGTGTTCAGATTCATTCGACGCAGGAAGGGCAAATCGCCGTCTTCGCTTGCCCCGCGGTCTTCGAGATATATGTAATCACCGTTTTGCAGAATAACCCGCCCACCGTTAGCCAAAGTTTTCATAACCGGATTGCCAATATCATCGTATCGGTTACGAACATTTATTTCTTGAACCAATTTTATTTGCTTCGGGTCACGGAAATCGGTAACAAAAGTTCGGCGGCGTTGTTTGTCGCGGTCATAATCAGAGAACCACATTAATCCGCCCCTTTCTCCGAAAATTCTGCCCGCATAGCGTTGCTCGGTTCTTAAAATTTCAACCGGCATCAATTTGGTCGGAATTTGGTGAATCATTAATTTATCACGCGGAGTAATTTTTTTTCTCGGATCGCCTTCATCCAAAGCCTCAGCCCACATTAAAATCGAGTCTTGCGTCGGTATCCAGTCAATACTTCTGCGGGCAGTCGTTACGCCGCCGATGGGCAAATTATCCTGAAGCGGAACGCTCGCAACTTTATAAACCAGTGCACCATTCGTGTCCCAAACTTCGACTTCGCTCGGAAAACTGAAAGCCGGAAACAGATATGTATAAGGTCTGATAATTCTTGAAATTAAAATATATTTCCCATCGGGCGAAGGTGTCATCTGTTCAAAAATTGCAGGTTTATTTATATTTTTGATTTTCCCGTCAACTCCGACGATAGCAAGTTGCGAGGTTACATAATAATCGAATAATTTTTCATCATTCGGGGATTTCAGTAAATCCTGAAATGTGCGGATCGCTCCCGGTTTACCGGATGATTCCTGTATGCTCGGAGATGTCGGAATGTCGTAAACTTCCGGTGCTCTTCCGCGATTGTTAGGCACAAGGTTAACCAGCAAACTTTTCTGATCGGACATCCAGTCAAATCTACCGAATGCCATATTTACTTGAATATTTTTAATTTTGTTAGCTTTTCCAGTTGCGGTTTCGATTATCCAGAGTTCAACTCCAGTGGCGGTTAAATTTCCCGCCGCAATATATTTCCCATCCGCACTCCAGTTTGGCGAGGTGATTTTTGCTCCCGTCGGCAAATTAATGTTTGTTTCCTTGCCGTCCGCAATGTTTTTTAATTTTGCATTAATAAAATATCTTTCATTATGATCAGCATTTGTCTTCGGATTGATTCGTAATCCGGCAAGTCTTAACATCGGTTCGGCAAGCTCGGCAATCGGCGGATAACGCACCGGTTCAAGCAAAAGAATTTTATCTTTGGCTGGACTGATCGAAGTTATCGGAGTCGCCGGAGAATTCAGAATATCCATAATATTCTTCGGCGGTTTTTGATAACTTTGGGCGAAAATTGATGTCGCACAAAGTATAAATAGCGTAAATAAAAATGCGATTTTGGTAAAAATTTTCATAGTTTCATATCTCCTAAACCGTCAATAACTTTCCGTGCGATTGACGGAATAATTTCCTGCTCTTTTGCGTGATTTTCCGTAAAAACTACCAACACAAATTTTAATCCTTCGGGCGTTTCAATATAAGCGGCATCGTGGCGGGTCGAAGATGTCCAACCTTCTTTTGACCAAATTTTTGTCCCGGGTTTTAAGGCGTGTGAAATAAATTCTATATGAAACGCATCTTCGGCGGGTTTTTCCCATTCGCGTTTCATCAAATCCATCATCTGCTTACTTCTTGCGGGATTGACTGATTTACCGGAAGCTATTTCCGCCAGCAATTGAGCCGTCGCATTCGTCGTCAGCATATTGCGGTTTTCGCCTTTATAATTGCGAAACTGCTGCTCAACTCCCCAGGCATCTTCACAATGAGTTTTCTGATTCACATTAATATTTGAATAACCGATTGATTGAAAATAGCGGTTGACGGCATTTCGTTTAAATTTCCATTTTTCAAATTCCTTCGGCGGCAATTCAGCACCGCTTGAAGTATCGGTCAGGACATCCAAAATATAACCCGTGGATTCATTTCCCGATTCAATAATCATATTTTTCAAACCACGATCAAGTTCGGGAGTCATTTTAACTTTGCCGTCTTCAATCTGCCGAAAAAGTGTCGCCATATAAAACATTTTGACAACGCTTGCCGGATAAATTTGTTCATTACCGCGATAATCCGCTCTGGCAAGTTTATCCGGCAAACGCATATC
>JALZKH010000071.1 GCA_030859345.1 Acidobacteriota bacterium
CGCGGGTTAAAACCGACATTTCGGGATTTCTTGCCCGCGTTACGGTTGAGCAGGAATTTGAAAATAATTTTAACCAACCGATTGAAGCGGTTTATACGTTTCCGCTTTCGCAAAATTCCGCGGTGGATGATATGACAATGAAAATCGGTTCGCGGACGATTCGCGGGACGATCAAAAAACGTGAAGATGCGAGAAAAATTTATGAGGAAGCAAAAACGCAGGGAAAAACGGCAAGTCTTTTAGATCAGGAAAGACCGAATGTTTTTACGCAGTCGGTGGCAAATATTTTGCCGAATGAGAAAATTATAATTGAAATAAGCTATGTCGAAACGCTTAAATATGAAGACGGAAGTTATGAATTCGTCTTTCCGATGGTCGTCGGTCCGAGATATTCGCCGGCTTCGATAAAAGCGGAAGATGCCGCAAAAGTTACTCCGCCCGTTGCTTTGGAAACTCGTGCGGGACACGATATTTCGATTGAAGTGAATTTGGACGCGGGTGTTCCGATAGAAAATATTTTCTCGACGCTTCACGAGATAAATACGCAGAATTTGAGTTCAAATAGTGCGAAAGTCGAACTTCAGGATAAAAATACGATTCCGAATAAAGATTTTATTTTGAAATATGACGTAACGGGAAAACGGATCGAAGACGCAATTTTGACGCATCGGGATAAAAACGGCGGATTTTTTACGATGATGCTTTCGCCGCCTGAAAATTTTTCGGTTGAAGACGTTTCGCCGAAAGAGATTGTTTTTGTTTTGGATACGTCGGGTTCGATGGGCGGTTTTCCAATCGAAAAGGCGAAGGAAGCGATGAAATTATCGCTCAAAGGACTTTATCCGAATGACACTTTTAACCTGATAACTTTTGCGGGCGACACGCACGTTTTGTTTGACGAACCCGTTCCCGCAACGCAGGCGAATCTTGCCAGAGCGAAAGCATTTCTCGAATCGAGAAGCGGCGGCGGCGGAACGGAAATGATGAAGGCGATCAAAGCCGCACTAAAACCGAGCGGTTCAAATGAGCATTTGCGAATCGTTAATTTTATGACCGATGGTTATGTCAGCAACGAATCGGAAATCATCGCCGAAATTCAAAAAAACCCGAACGCAAGAGTTTTTTCATTCGGCATCGGCAATGGCGTAAATCGCTTTTTGCTGGATAAAATGTCGGCAGAAGGACGCGGCGAAGTTCAATATGTAACGCTTGAAGACGACGGTTCAAAAGCCGCTAAACAATTTTATGAACGCATCAGAAATCCACTTTTGACGGACATTTCGATTGACTGGAACGGTTTGCCAGTTGCGGATATTTACCCGAAACGCAATTCCGATCTGTTCGATGCAAAACCCGTTGTCATAAACGGACGCTACACAAAAGCGGCAAGCGGAACAATCAAACTAAAGGGCAAAGTCGGCGGGCAGGATTATGAACGTGAGATAAAAGTAAATTTCCCCGAATCGGAAACAAAACACGATGTTCTGGCAACACTTTGGGCGAGAATGCGGATTGATGATTTGATGAGTCAAAATTATGACTTCGATTCAGAGGAAGTAAAATTGAATTCTGAGGCAACAAAACTCATTACGCAAATGGGACTCGAATTTCGTCTTTTAACCGAGTTTACATCTTTCGTTGCCGTCGAAGAAGTTATCCGCACACAAGGCGGGAAACCTGTAAAAATTGAAGTTCCAGTTGAATTGGCAGATGGAACTTTTGGCGATGAAGACGAAAAATATGACAGTTTTTCCAGCGGTGGTGGCGGTGGTGGCGGTGGACAAGCAATGATGTTAAATACACCTGCAACTGTGAATAGTGTCTCAGTTACGACCTCTGACGGAAAAGGAAGCGGTTCTGGAATAGGAACTGGAGAAGGAAGTGGAATTGGATCAGGTAGCGGTTCTGGAATCGGCGATGGAACTGGAAATGTATCGGCAGTTGTTAATGTAACATCAGGAGATTCACCCGTAAATACTTCATCTTCAAGCATAAACACAACTATAACAGCTTCAAAAATAGAAAATCTTCCGACAAACGGCAGAAACTTTCAAAGTTTATTGACCATTCAACCTGGAGTTATTGCCAATTCAAAAGGCGGGGGTTTTGCACTTAACGGAGCAAGAGGTTCGGAAAATAGTTTTGTGATTGACGGAAGCGAAGTTACAAATTTCCGCACTGGTTCGTCGGGAAATTATCCGAATCCGACTTTTCCGATAGCGGCGGGTGCGGAAAATAATTTTAACGGAACAATTATTACCGCAAAAAGCCCCGAATATCCAAACGGAACTAATCTAAAAGGAAAGGTTCAAGTTCAAATAGATGTTGACGAAAAAGGAAATGTTAGTAATGCAAAGGCGATTAGCGGAAACCCTGCCTTAAAACAAACGGCAGAAAAAGCTGCCAGCGAATGGAAATTTGCACCTGTGGAAATTTTGGGCGTTCCCGTGAAATTCAGCGGTGAACTTATTTTTGAATTCGTGGATGCAAAAACGATCAATTTAGCAGTTGATAAAATGCGTGCTTTGCCGCTTGATGAAAATCAAAAATTAAAAATACTGGCAAGCGAAAAACTGCATATTTGGGTTTTTGAACTATTTGCACGCTTATTAGATAACGATTCAAAAGCAACGGCGAACGAAGCAAGATTTGTAAAAAGCAAAACCGCTTATTTGCAAATTCAACTGACGGAGAAAACTTCGGATGTTGTCAGTAAAATTGAAAAGATTGGCTTTGATATTTCTTCCGAGAAAAACGGTAAAACTTTAATTGGAAAGATAAAAACCGAGAAAATTAAGGATTTAATTGAAATTAAACAGGTGAAATATATCTTGCCTTCGATCAAATAAGTAAAAACCTCCTTTAAAACAAGCCCGTTTGCGATTCCAAAGAGTTGCGGACGGGCATTTTTTTTTCTACCATTAACAACTTATGCTCAAACGCTTGATGCACAAACGGGAAAAGTATTTTGCGATGCTCAACGACAATCGCATCGTCCATCCGTTTGGTTGGGGAACGGAATTTATCAAGGAAAATCCAAATGGCGACGATCCGCGAAAAGTTTTCAGCGAATATTCGAAGAAAATGGTCGAAAATAGTGATGAGTTTTATCATTTGCCGGAAATTACGGATTATCAGGTTCGTGATACGCAATTCGTAATACGTAATTCGGAAGAAAAGAAAAAAACGAATAACGAATCACGTAAAACGTATTACGATATTACTTGGACAAGTGCGATTAAAACCACTTCGCTTGAAAATAACACGGCTTATGCGACGTTTTTTCCGCACGAGAAGGATAAAAAAGCGGCGGTTGTCGTTCTGCCGCATTGGAATTCGAAGGCGGGGACGTATTTTGATCTGTGCAGGTTTTTTAATCGTGTCGGTGTTTCGGCTTTGCGTTTGACTTTGCCGTATCACGAGGAGCGTATGCCGCCGGAGTTGGAACGGGCGGATTATTTGGTCGCACCAAATGTCGGGCGGACTTTGCAGTCTTTGCGGCAATCGGTTCTGGACACAAAAGCGGCGGTTCGTTGGCTCAAACAGCAAGGATACGAAAAGGTCGGAGTCGTCGGCACAAGTATCGGAAGCTGCGTCGGATTTTTCGCATTCGTCCATGACGAAACGATTGACGCGGGCGTTTTTAATCACGTTTCGGGCTACGTTGCCGATGTCGTCTGGCAGGGACTTTCAACCTATCACGTCAAAGAAGGTTTACAAAATGACGTAACTTTAGATGAACTCCGCGAATACTGGATGCCGATCTCGCCGATGGCTTATATGGACAAACTCGCAAAATTAAAACCTCGTCCGCAACGCTATATTTACACACTTTACGACCTGACTTTCCCGATTGATCTCTCCCGCCAAATGATGAACGAACTCCGCAAAACAAACGTCAAACACGATGAAGTCGTCATCCCCTGCGGTCATTACACTCTCGGCGAAAAACCTTGGGTTTATCTGGATGGTTATAAAATTATTTCATTTTTGCGGAAGCATTTGCGGTAGTCAAAACACAAAATTACAAACAACTGTATTTTGATTTTTAATGATTTTGTGATTTACAATATGTTTATTGTGGTTTACCTATTCGCCGTAATAATTCTTCTGCCTTAGTGGAATCTATTTTCTTGAGAATCTCATATTGAACCATAGCCGCTTTTCTATTCCCTGTATAAATATAGTAATTGCCTAAATATAAATTAGCATCAATATCATCTTTATTTACATCAACTGCTTTTTTCATTGCTTCAATTGCTTCATCGAATCTCTTAGCGATACTGTAAGCGATTCCTAATTCAATATATGTGTCAAAATCATTAGGTCTGATTTTCCTTACCTTTAGAAAGGTTTCGACAGAGCGTTCGTGCTGACCAGATAATGTCAATACTTTGCCTAATCTGCGTAATGTGGTTACGTTTTCAGGATTCAGGCTTAGTGCTTTATCCAGAATATTTGCAGCATCTGTATATTGACCGAGACGCGAGTATGCAACCCCTATATCATAATAACCTTCAATATCTTCAGGTTTCAGCAGATTATATGTTTTATATGCTTCTAAAGAATTTTCATTTTGCCCAAGTTTACCGTAAATAATACCTAATTCTGTATAACCTCTCGGTTCATTAGGCTTTAGCCGCACATACATCTTATATGCTTTCAAAGCCTTTTCATTCTGCCCTAAATTATCGTATGCTCTTCCTAAATACCCATAGCCGTCCGCATAATCAGGCGAAATTTCAGTAAGTTTTTTATATACTGCCAATGCTTCGGAATGCCTTCCCATATTGCGGTAAGTATATCCGAGGTTGATATGTGCTTTCTTATGGAGAGAATCAATTTCAATTGCCTTCGTTAAATTATCAACTGCCCCGTCATACTGAGCCATTTGTGAAAGAGCATAACCCAAGTTGTTATATGCCGCAGCAGAAGACGGATTTAATTCAGTAGCACGCAAACCTATTCGGGCGGCGGCTTCATATTTTCCAAGTTCCAAATACATCCAACTTAGATCAACGTATGCTACGGCAAAATCGGGTTTTATTTTAATCGCTTGTTCAAATACCTCGGCGGCTTCTTTATATTTGCCTTCCTTAGTTAACTGCCGTCCATTGATTAAAAGTTTTTGTGCTTCATCCTGTTGTCCACTCAGAGAAATTGAAGACGAATTATTGCCTTGTGCCAGACAGAATCCGACAGATAGCAAAATTAAAGTTAAAATGATTATCAAGCGAAGTTTCATAATTTAATGATCCTTTTATTATTTGTTATCAACCGATTTCGATAAAAACTATATGACAACTTTCTTTAATAAACTATCTTAGCAAATTGATAGCGTTTTTAAAACCAGTATGAATAATAACAATATCATTTATTATCTGCCATTTTTATTCTCATAAATCCTTAATCCATTGCATCTTATTTCATTGAAAAACAAATAATGGTAAAATTCATTTCAAATTATTAAATGACTTCGCTTGCTCCGAAATATGAATCTACGGTTAAGGATTGCATCGCACGGCTTTTGTCGCGTGCCGAAAATTCGCGTGGACTCAAGACGGAGGAGATTGAGCCGCGTGTGGTTTCGGCGGTGGAAAAATATGTTTTGAAATATGACGAAAATGCTGATCGTTCTGAAATAAGAGAGTTTGTGGATTCTCTGCGGGCGGATGATCTTTGTTTGATAATTGCTTGCGAAAAGGGCGACGAAACGGCTTGGGGCGATCTGGTTTTGAATTTTGATTCATCGGTGAAATCCGCCGCTTATAAATTTGCGAAGAACAAGGAAGACGCAGAAGATTTGGCGGGTTCGATCTGGGCGGAACTGCACGGGTTGAGAGTTGATAAAGAAGGAAATAAGAAAAGCAAACTTGCGTATTATTCAGGCAAAGGAAGTCTTGCAGGTTGGCTTCGGGCGGTTACGAATCAGTTGGCGATTGACCAATTTCGCAAGATGAAACGTATTGTGCAGACGGAAGACGACAGAGGATTTGAAAATCTGGCACAGGAATCTTCGGAAAAAACGGATTATAAAATGGTTGTTTCGGCGACTGAAAATCCCGAAGATATTTACAGCGAAACGGAAGCTCAAAAAGATATTGTCGCGGCTTTGCAAACAGCGATTGCGGATTTGGATGATGAAGACCGCCTTATGATGAAACTTTATTATTTTGACGATTTGAAACTAAAAGACATCGCCGCAACATTCGGCTTTCACGAAGCAACAGCGAGCCGTAAACTCGTGCGGATTCAAAATGAAATTCGCAAGACGGTTGAGAAAACCTTGAAGGAAAAACACGGTTGGAATGAAACGGAAGTTAAAAAATATCTATCTGAAACGGCGGAAAAGTTGGGAATGAACTTGGAAAAGATGTTTACGGCACTTATATTTTTGATATTCGTGCAAGAAATCATTCAGCCTTTCGTTCTGTAATTGGTTTGATAAGATGATCGAACCAAGCAAGACGCGAAAGAGTTTAGTTTTTTTGCATTGAAGTTTGAAAGAAAAGAAATAGAACGCGGATTTCGCGGATTCGGTGGATTTACGCGGATTTTTTGGGGTAAAGAAATTTCCCGCAAAGTCGCTAAGTTCGCAAAGAAGAATTAGTAAAATTTATCCGCGAAAATCCGTTAAATCAGCGTAATCCGCGTTCTATTATCTAAATTATGGAATTTGAATTCGACAAAGAAATGGACTCTCTGCTTCGTCAAACGGCGAAGGGTGGAAATGTGTTTGCGGCGGAAAATCCGAACAGCGAACATATTGACGCGGACGAGATTTCTATGTTTGCCGAAAATGCTCTGCCCGAAAAGGCTAAACCTTATTTTATGAAGCATTTAGCGGATTGCGGCAGATGCCGGATGATACTTTCAAACACAATTTTGCTAAACAGCGAGGCGGAAATGGAAAATGCCGCTTCTATTTCTGTTGAGGAAATAAAGGCAGAAACGGTTGCGGTTTCGAGCGAAATTCCTTGGTATAAAAACTTTTTCTCGACCAAAAATCTTGCATTCGGAATGGGAACATTGGCGTTAATTTTCGCCGTTGGCATCGGTTTTATCGTTTTGCGAAATGCAAATGAATCAATGACTTCGGAAGTTGCACAGGCAAATACAAATGTAAATATCGCAACTGCCGACAAATCTTCAAGCGATGAAATGTCGGAATCAGCCGAAGCGGATATGGCAAACTCGAATGCAACTTCGATGGATGCAAATTTAAGCAATGTCGAATCAAATGCAGAAACTGCAACGACTTCGCCGAATCAGCTTTCCGACAACAAACAATCGGCAAATAATGAACTAGAAAAAGATGCCAGTGGAAATCTTGTCGAAACTTCGGAAAGAAAAGATGAAAAACGCGATGCTCCAAAAGCTAAAACTCCGCCGGTTGATGACGAAAATATAACTGCGGATGTCAGTTCGCAAGAGAAAATACAAAATGACGAAAGCAGAAATCGTTCGCAAAATGACGGAATTGCTAGAAAACAATCCGCACCGCCTCCACCACCAATGATGTCAAGACGTAGTGAACCGATGCCTCAGGAATCTGCAAAAAAACAGGAATCTGATGAGGACAAAAGCAGTAATTCAATGATGTCCGCACCGAGTCGGAAAATAAACGGCAAAACATTCACTCGCAAAAATGGCGTTTGGTATGATTCGGCTTACAAAGGTCAGGCGACAACAAACATCAAACGCGGAACTTTGCAATATAAAAATCTCGATTCGGGCTTGCGTTCAATCGGAAATCAATTAGGCGGAACAGTTGTTGTCGTTTGGAAAGAAAAGGCTTATCGCATTCAATAAAGTAATTTTCGATTTGCGATTTATTTTTAACATCAAAAAAAAATTCTCATTATTATAAATTCACGCTAAAATAAAAATATGAAAGCGTTCTATTTTTTCTGCATTTTATTTTTCTCCGTTTTAGTTTCCAATGCTCAACCTGTTTGGCAATCGAATCTTGATGCGGAAATTCAATTTTATCAAACAACCGATTTCGGCATATTGCTTGTCGGAACGAATAATTCTCTCTACGGAATTGACGGCAAAACTGGGCAAAGATTGTGGCGTAGGAGTCATAAAGGTTTGGACGAAACTTCGATAACGCCTGTTCCCGGAACGGATTTGATTTTATTTACATTGGACGAAGGTAAAAAATCACGGCTCGAAGCAGTTGATGTTTTGACGGGAAATTCGGTTTGGCGGAGCGATAAAGTTAAGGGCGATGTTTTGCAGTTGGCGGTTGAACCTGCCGAAGATTTGATCGCCGTTGTGATGGTTGAAAAACCTCGCGGCGAATTCGGTAAAGAACTCAGACGCAAACCCGTTACGCACGTTTTACGCCTTTCGGATGGCGAAGAACTTTGGGAACGTAAATTTGTAGATGATGTCGAATTGATGCCTTCGCGTTTTGATAAGGAGGGAGAAATCGCGTTCACGCTTGATAATTATCGTCCGCCGTTAATTTTGGACGGGCGGCTTTTTATGTTTTATGAAGGCGTAACTTCCTATGATGCGACAAACGGAAAATCCCGGGAGCGTGAAGAATTCGGTGTTAATGAAGATGGTTTGGCTTTGACGGATGCCGATCCTGTTTTTGATGAAAAATACATATATATTTCGGGACGCGGCAAAGTTCGAGCGGTTGACAGACGCACGGGAAATGTCGTTTGGAAAGCTGATGATCTCGGCGTAACGCCCGAAATGGCGGTTGTCGGAAATATTTTATATGTTCGAACGGGCGGACAATTTACACGCATTCGTGACGGCGAAATCAAAAAGCACGGACCATTCGGAGTTTCGGCGATTGATACGCGAAACGGTAAAGGATTGTGGCGTTACAAAGGTGCGGATAAAGGTTTGACCAACTTTGTTTTTGCCGATGAAAAGACTATTTTAATTGCCGATGAAGATGATTTGATTTCGATTGATGCGAGAAACGGAAAGCGTCTGCGAAAATCCGATCACGGCGTGAAAGACGCACAATTTGTTTTGTTTAATGAACGAAACGAAGCCGTTGTCGGCGGACGCGATGAACTCAAAGCATTTAAAATTACAGACTTAAAAAATGACGACGGCAAATTAAATCCCGTCTGGATGGCAAAACACAAACCTCCCGCACGAGGAATTTTTCGCGTCGTCGCCGGAATCGCACTTCGGGCAACGGCACTTTATTTTCGCTACGGCGGTTTGGCGACTTCGACGTTAAATTTAATTCGCGGTGCAAGCATCGCCCGTTCCGCATTATCACTCCGTTTTTCAGGTTTGAAAACGAGATTTGCAGGTTTTGACTTAACGACAATTGCAAGCAATGCGGGACAAGATTACACCGGAAACAGTATCAGAGTTTTCGGTATCGCCGCACGCAATCCAAATATCCTAAACCGTATTCAAGGCTTGCAAATCATCGCCCCGAATTCATCAAACATTCGCGGCAAAATCATCGGCGGAGCAGTTCGCCGTGTAACGCCTTTGCAGTCGGACGTGCAGGAAAGTCTGCTGGAAAGACTCGATCCCGTTAGGCAAATCGAAAAACTTTCCGACTATTTTTTACGCCGAAAACGTCTTGCCGCATATCGCGGAAATTTTATGTATTTTTACACCGATCTGCCCAAACCTTTCGACAAAAAAGGTTTGGTCGGCGTAAATATTCACACGGGCGAAGACGCGAGATTTATCCTCGTCGAAAATCCCGATGCACGTTTTATCACCGATGAAATAAACGGTTTGCTTTATTCGGCTAACGGTCAGCGTTTGTTGGCTTATGATGTTCTGAATGAATAAAATTGTATGTTTGTGATAATCTATTAAAAAATTTATTTTTCAAAAAATATAAATACTATGAAATCAAAAATAATCAGTTTTTTAACTCTGTGTCTCTGTGTCTCTGTGGTGAATTCTTTTGGACAAGAAAAGGTGCAGCCGAATAAAGACATTCAAAAAATGGTCAATCAGGTTTCGTCTAAAAAGATCGAGGAATATGATCGCAAACTTGTTTCGTTTGGAACTCGGAACACGAATTCCGCACAGGATGATCCGAAACGCGGAATCGGTGCGGCGAGAGATTGGATTTTTGATGAATTTCAACGAATCTCGAAAGATTGCGGCGGATGTTTAGAAGTTGAAAAGCAAACTTATTTGCAGGAAAAAGGTCGGCGTGTTCCGGTGGCGATAAATCTTACGAATATCGTTGCAACGCTTAAAGGAACGAAAAACCCCGATAGAATTTATGTCGTTTCAGGACATTACGATTCGATGTGCGGCGATCCTTCGGACGGCGAATGCGATGCTCCGGGAGCAAATGACGACGCGTCGGGCACTTCCGCCGTGATCGAAATGGCTCGCGTAATGTCGAAACAGAAATTTGATGCAACGATAATTTTTATGGCGGTTGCGGGCGAAGAACAAGGGCTTTTAGGTTCGACGTATTTTGCCGAACAAGCCGTAAAAAACAAAATGGATATTGAAGCGATGTTTACAAACGACATCATCGGCGGCGTGAAAACTTTTAAAGATGCACCCGATAGAAATTCTGTCCGTGTTTTTGCCGAAGGCGTTCCTTCAAATGAAACCGAAGCACAGGCAAATTTGCGTCGTAGTGTCGGCGGTGAAAATGATTCTCCTTCGCGTCAGTTAGGACGTTATATTTACGATGCGGCAAATATGTATTCGCCTAAGTTCAAAGTTCAGTTAATTTACAGACGCGACAGATATTTACGCGGCGGCGATCACATTCCGTTTCTTGAACGTGGATTTTCCGCTGTGCGTTTTACCGAACCGCACGAAGACTACGACCATCAGCATCAAAATGTAGGAACTCGAGAAGGCAAATTTTACGGCGACACGCCCGAATATGTTGATTTTGAATACATCGCCAATGTTACAAAAATCAATATCGCTGCACTTTCATCTCTGGCACTCGCACCCGCGAAACCCGATAATGTCGGAATTGATACAACCCGTCTGACAAATGACACGGATTTGAAATGGGATGCGAACAAAGAAGATGATCTGTCAGGTTACGAAATCGTCTGGCGTGAAACGACTTCGCCTTATTGGACAAATTCAAAATTCGTCGGAAACGTAACAAAATTTACAATGGAAAAAATGTCTAAGGACAATTATTTTTTCGGAGTCCGTGCGGTAGATAAAGACGGAAATAAAAGTCCCGTGGTTTTCCCGAAACCGACCAAATGATTTATGAAAGCAGATTCTTTTTTATCCGAACTCGACCAATTATTTCACCACAAACGATTTTTTGAATTACGTGATGAAACAGCGAAATATAACGGCGAAAACTTGCCCGAACTTTTATTTTATCGCGGGGCGGTTGCCAATAAATTTAATCGAATGCGGGAGTCAATCGAACTTCTGCAAACTTATTTACAAACTGTCAAACCGAACGGCGAAAAATTACGTAATTGCTGCGAACTTCTCGGCGATAATTACGCAAAAAATTATCAATACCGCCTTGCCGGAGAAAAATTCGGCTGGCTGTTTGAAAATTGTGCCGATGAATATACCAGAGAAAACAAACAGCATCTTGAATATCTGTATGATGTCTGGAGTGCGGTGAGCGATGTTCCGCCGCAGACGATCTCATTTGAGAACACAGAGAAGAAAAGAGAGTTTTAAAATATTCTCTTTGTTTTCTCTGGGTTCTCTGTGGCTAATATTTACTCGAATTTCCAAACTTTCTGCGGTGTGGTGCAATAATCAAGTTTCACATCAAAATCTTTAACATCTTCGATCTCATCAATCGGCTCAAACAAACTCAAACCGATCTTCAAACAATCATCCCGACATTCGCTTAAAAACTTGTCGTAAAAACCTTTCCCGTGTCCGACACGAAAGCCCCGCTTATCAAAACACAACATCGGCACTAAAACAACGTCCAACTTTTTCTCATCAACAAATTCATCGCCGACAGGTTCGGGGATTCCCCAATCACTGACCTTAAGTTTGCTTTCGGAATTAAATTCCAAATGTTCCAAAACATCTTTCTCAAAATTCACACGCGGAACAATTGTTTTAACATTCACATAATCGCCCCACAAATCATTGATTATAAAAGAAGTATCAACCTCACCTTTTTCCGCAATTGAAAGAAAAAGATGCAAATATCGAACATCGTCCAAATCAAAATTATCTAAAAAATGCCCGTTAATATGCAGACTCATTTCCCGACGTTCCGATTCGGTTAAAGATTTTTGCTTGGCAAGATAAATTTTGCGGAGTTTTGATTTACGCATCTGAAATTTTGTTCAAGTAGAATTTTTATTTTTTTGCCCCAATGTTAAACGTGATTTTATTGGGAGTTCGGCAAATGTAGTTTCCCCAAGTCATAAATCCTCATTGCCGTAATCTAAAATATCCGACAATTAATTCCGCAGTTCCCAAAGGAAACCGAACTACATACGGAACAGGCGGAGTTGTATCAGTTAATAACTCTGGATTTATTTTTTCTATATCTTCAAAATCTATCTGTGTAACCGAAGCAAGTATTCTTAAATCTGTTGATGCAGGAATCCGAACCCGATCATATTTAACTCTTTGTTTTTTCTCGACTTTTCCAAACCCATACTTTTCAGGTTTATTCGCAATTGCAATAGTTGCTAAAACTTTAGGAACAAAATTACGCTCGTCTCTATGAAGATACTTATAAATGTCTTGAAAGTCTTTGCTTTGAGATTTTTTGATAGCATCATCAACTGCTTGTTCACCTGAATAGTATGATGCTATTACTAATTTCCAATTTTTATCGTATTTTTCAGATAAATGCTTCAAATGCCTTGCTATTGCACGAGTTGACTGTTCAAAACTTAATCTTTCATTAAGCAACTCTGTCTTTTCCAAACCATACTTCTTTGCAACATCATCGTTAAAAAACCATAAACCTAGCTTCGGATTATTGCCCCATTCATTTGAAATATGGCTTATCCATACTAATTGTTCAGGCAATCCTTCTTCACGAAAAATTCGAGTTGCCATTTCGTAAAATCTTCCAGAATTAGCAAGACTTGCTTCCATTGATTTGCGTGAACGCCCTTGATAACAGCGTATGAATTGTTGAATTGGAGGAGTGATTTGGAAATTAAATTCTACCTTGTTTTGAATGACTACATATTCCTTGTATTCAAAGGTAGTTTGAGAAATACTGCTATTATTTATAAAAAGTATTAGCAGTAAAATAAGAAAGTATGTTTTCATTATTTTCATATTATTACTTTTCATAAAAATGAGTCTTCAATTTTTTTAACAAATTCATCTTTGCATTATCTTATCCACGTTTTTTATTCGGTCGCGGTCTATGTGCGACATTATTTTTGATTACCGAGTTATCCGGTGTATCCGAATTGTCTTGATCCAGACTTTTTGTTGTTTTCGAATTTTCCATAAGTTTTGAATTTTCCAAAACTTTCAGTGCCTCTTTTGCTTTTTTGCTTAGACGCTTTTTTACTTTTGCCATAATTTTTTATTCCTTAATTTTGTTGTTTTTCTATCCAACCGCCGCCGACAACTTCTTCGCCGTTGTAAAAAACTGTTGTTTGACCGGGCGTGATTGCCGATGTCGGTTCGTCGAAAACTATGCTCGCACGATTATCGGGCAGAGCGTAAATCGTTGCTTTTTCAGGCGTGTGGCGATAGCGTATGCGGACTTCGGCTCGGACGGGTTCATCGGGAGCGTCAAATGCTACCCAGTTTACGCCTTTGCAGGTGAATTCGATGGAATCCAATTCGTCTTTTTCGCCGACAATTATTTGATTTTTCGCACGTTCGATCTGCAAGACGTAAAGCGGTTTTTCGTGTGCGATTCCCAAACCTCGACGCTGACCGATTGTGTAACGGTGAATTCCCGTGTGTTCGTTTAGAACTTCGCCGTCTTTGTTAACGATTTCGCCTTTTTGCGGGATGTCATTTTCGCGTCCTTCGTGTTCCAAATATCGGTCAATAAATTCCGAATATTTTCCGTCGGGAACAAAGCAGATTTCCTGCGATTCGGGTTTTTCCGAAGTATATAAATTTGCATCACGGGCGATTTCGCGGACTTCCGATTTTTCCATTTCTCCCAAAGGAAAATATGAACGCGAAAGTTGATCTTGATTGAGTTCCCACAAAAAATAGCTTTGATCTTTCCAATGATTTCGCCCTCGAAACAGGCGATAACGGTCTGCCTTTTCGTCGTATTCAACCCGTGCAAAGTGTCCCGTTGCAACTTTGTCGCAACCTAAACTCAGAGCCATTTTATCCAAAGATTCAAATTTCAAACGAGAATTGCAGGCGACACACGGAATCGGTGTTTCGCCGCTTAAATAACTGTCAATAAAAGGATTAACAACATCACGCTCAAAATCTTTTTCAAGATTTAATACATAAAACGGAAAACCCAAACTTTCCGCAACACGCCGTGCATCATAAACATCATCAAGCGAACAACAACGCGACGGCAAAGGATCGCCGTTTTCGTCCGTGTTGATGTTGCGGTTTTGATTCCACAACTGCATCGTAAAGCCGACAAGTTCGTGACCTTCTTCTTTAAGTATTGCGGCGGCTGTCGAAGAATCTACGCCGCCGCTCATTGCTACTGCTATTTTCATAAACGAAAACTCCAAACTCACAGTATAGCGGTTTCAATTAAAGATTAAAAACGATTTGTGAAAATTATTCAGGGATTTCGCTCAAGGTGCGGATTGTATTTTCAATCACGCAGGCAGGTTCTTGCTTAGGTTCTTCGATCAGGTTTTATCTGAGTTCCACAATTTGAACAATACATATTCTACATTCCAAAACCTATTTCTGCGGTTTGATTTTATCTTCCAACCAATCGGTCAATTTTTCAACAGATTCAATATGAATCGGTTTTCCCTGCCACGCTTTAATTGTAAAAACGATTAAAATAATGGTGGATACAAGCCAGAAAATACTGGCTATTTCATCAAATCCGCTAATCCAGCCCATTGAATTAAGAATTGCCAGAACCAAAACAATTCCCAGTTGAGCGGCAAGTCCCTGAGCGGCGTGATAACGGACTTTCGGTTCACTTTTTGGTATAAAAAAGAGTTCTATAATTCCCGCAATTATTCCAACATAGGATAAAGGAATATACGGCAAAGCCATTAAAACATTTTCGGGCAAACTAACGCTTCCGATATTATGAGATTTATTTTCATCAGCATCATCCGTATAAAAATGTTTTGGCTGATAAGTCGCGGGTTGATCTTTTTCATTGCCGTATGTTTGCTGATAAGAATCAAATTCCGCCTTGTCGAATTTGCGGGTTTTTTCTTCCGTATCAATCGGTTCAGCAAATTTCTGCGTCTTGCCTTTTTTCAGATCAGGCAAAGCAACAGTTTCTAATTCCCTCTGCGTGTCCTTGACCGTTTCGGGAAAATTCGGATCAAGCGGATTTGTATTAAATTTTTTAGCCATTGTTATAAAATTTTACGACAATTGAGCAGTTTTTGTTCAAGTTTTTATTTTAATTATTCAACAAGCTTAATTCCCAATTCCTGCAATTGATTCTCATCAACATCGCCCGGCGAGTCCATCATTAAATCCTGTGCGGATGCGGTTTTTGGAAATGCGACGACATCGCGGATGTTGTCGGTTTCCTGCAAGAGCATCACCAATCTTTCGATCCCTGCGGCAAAACCACCGTGCGGCGGAGTTCCGTATTGCAAGGCTTCGACGAAGAATCCGAAACGCTCTTTTGCTTTTTCGGGTGTTAAGCCTTGTGCGGTGAAGATCAGGCTTTGAATCTCGCTCTGATGGACGCGAATCGAACCGCTGCCGATCTCGTAACCGTTGATAACAATGTCATAAGCTCTCGCACGGATTTGTCCGAGTAAATTCTTTTCGCCGTCTTCGATTGCACGTTTAAAAAGCGGCACGTCTTCGTCCATCAAAGACGTAAACGGATGGTGCATCGGGTCGTAATTTTCCGTGTCTTCGTTGTATTCAAACATCGGAAATTCCGTTACCCAAAGCGGTTTATAAACGCCTTTCGGGATTAAATTATCACGTTTTGCAATCTCTTTTCGCAACGCTCCGAGCGATGCGGCAACAACTGATTTTTTACCGGCAACGATTAGAATTGCATCGTCACTTTCAGCATTTGCAGTTGAAACTAATTCGTTGATTTTCTCTTCACCCAAAACTTTTAAAAGCGAAGATGTCGTTTCATCGCCAATTTTTATCCAGGCAAGTCCGGTTGCACCGTAGCGTTTGACGAATTCCTGCAAACCGTCGAGAATTTTGCGTGAATATTCCGCACCGTTTTTAGCGACGATACATTTAATTTGTCCGCCGTTTTCCAAAACAGATTTGAACGGAGCAAAATCAGTATCGCTGAAATTTTCCGATAAATCCTGCAATTCCATTCCAAAACGCACGTCGGGTTTATCAACTCCGTAACGACGCATTGCTTCCGCATAAGTCATACGCGGAAACGGCGTTTCAAATTTCGCATCAACGAGCGAAAAAACTTCTTTCAACACACCTTCCATCGTGCGGAAAACCATTTCCTGATTAGCAAAACTCATTTCAATATCGAGTTGCGTAAATTCAGGCTGACGGTCGGCACGCAAATCTTCATCACGGAAACAGCGGGCGATTTGATAATATTTGTCGAGTCCGGCGATCATCGTGATTTGCTTTAAAATCTGAGGTGATTGCGGAAGTGCAAAGAATTTTCCCTGCTGAATCCGTGCGGGAACGATGTAATCTCTCGCACCTTCCGGCGTGGATTTGAGCATTATCGGCGTTTCGATCTCAAGAAAATCCTGCTTATCCATAAACGCACGGATTTTTTTTAAAGCCTTCGCCCGCATCATCAGATTATTTTGCAAACTCTGCCGACGCAGATCAATATAACGATATTTCAAACGCAGATCTTCGCTCGCCAGATTCTGCGAACCCAAAGTTTCAAGTTCAAACGGCAAAGTTTTCGCGTCATTCAAGATCAAAATCTCATCAACCTTAACTTCAATTTCGCCCGTCGCTAATTTCTCATTGACAGTTCCTTCATCGCGTTTGGCAACCTTTCCTTTGACCGCGATGACAAACTCACCACGCACATTTTTCGCCTTCGTGTGTGCATCTTTCGCCGTTTCTTCGCTGACGACAACCTGTGTCAAACCGTAACGATCACGCAAATCAATAAACGTAAAAACCCCAAAATCCCGCTTCTTCGCCGCCCATCCCATCAAAACGACTTCTTCGCCGACATTCTCCGCCCGCAATTCTCCGCAAGTGTGCGTTCTTTCCAAACTTCCTAGATTATCCAACATAATTTTTTTAACTACGAAATATACGAAAAATGAATTTACGAAATAATACGAAAAAAAGAATTTTATTAATTTTCTTATCTTAATTTCTTATATTTTCGTATTTCTTCATTCGTGCAGTTCGTAGTTTAATTCTTTCCCAAAATAAAAAACGCCTTTCGATTTTGCAGACGAAAGGCATTGAACAAAACTTTTATTGTCCAAGCCGAATCAATTATTATCGTCGCTGTTAAATCGAATTGCGTTTCGCATAATTATTAAAAATAAAACCGTGCAAAATAATACAGGATAGGTGCATTAAAAAGCAAACTGTCCAATCTGTCGAGCAATCCGCCGTGTCCCGGCAGAATGTTTGCCGCGTCTTTTGTATTTGAACCTCGTTTCATCGCACTTTCAGCCAAATCGCCGCCGACTCCGATCAACGCCATAAAAATCGCCAACGGAATCGAGGCTTTGTATGGAAATTCGGGGAAAAACCAAAAGGTTGAAAGTGCCGCAAATCCGATTGCTAATAAAATTCCGCCGATGAATCCTTCCCAGGTTTTATTAGGTGAAATTAGCGGAACAAGTTTGTGTTTACCGATAGATTTGCCGATAAAATATGCTCCGACATCCGAACCCATTGTTACTAAAAAGAAATATAAAAGCAGTTTTGTGGAAAGAAAAGGAACGATTGATTCATTAAACCCAACCCGCATCGCAATCAAAAATCCGCCGAGAAACGCAATATACATCACGCCCAAAAACGTAACGCCGATGCCCGTCAGCATTTTTGAAAAATCTTTTTGAAACCGAAAAGTTTGTGAAATGAGCAAAACGATTATGAAAAAAATGATGGTTAAAAATAACAATTCGTGAGCTTTTGCGGGAGCGTCAAAAATGAAAACAGCGACAAATACAGCAGAAAATAAATAAGCGATTGACGCATCTGCTTTGAGTTCCAGCTTTTTCGTGAGCGTATAAAATTCAAAAAGTCCCGCAACAATTGCCAAAACCGCGATTACCACAAAAGGATATTTTGCATAAGCAAAATTTGGAAAAAGCATCGGCAAAACGATTGACAAAATCAAGATCGGCAGTGCAGCAAGTGCGGTTAATAATCTGTTTTTCATTGTTTATTTGCGGTTTACAATTTGCAATTTTGATTCTAAAAAAATCAAAAATCAATCGCAAATCGCAAATTTAAAATCGAAAATTACTTTACTCCGCCAAAACGTCTATCACGTTTTTGAAATTCCAAGATTGCTTTGAAAATCTCTGCACGGCGAAAATCCGGGAAAAGTGTGTCGGTTACATAAATCTCGCTGTATGCGATTTGCCACAAAAGAAAATTGGAAATACGCATTTCGCCGCTTGTTCGGATAAGAAAATCAACTTCGGGCAAACCGTGTGTGTAGAGGTTTTGTTCAATATCTTCTTCGCTAAAATCTTCTATTGAGCCGCCGTTTTCATTTAATTTTCTAAATGCCTTTTTGCACGCTTCGACAATTTCGGCACGTCCGCCGTAATTTAGTGCGACGTTTAATTTTGTTCCCGTATTATCAGCAGTTTTCGCTTCGGCATCGCGGATTTCGGCTTGGACGCCTTTGCCTAATCCGTCAATCTTGCCGATTGCCCGAAAGACAATTTTATTTTTATTAACTTCGTCTATCTCTTTGCGAATATAATACTTTAGCATCTTCATCAAACCGGAAACTTCATCTTCGGGACGCTTCCAATTCTCGGTTGAAAAAGCATAAAGAGTAACCGCTTCGATTTCCAACCTCGCAAAAGTATCAAGTATCGAACGCACCGATTCCGCCCCTTCTTTGTGTCCGAAAAGTCGCGGCTTTCCACGCATTTTCGCCCAACGCCCGTTACCGTCCATAATTATCCCGACGTGATGCGGCAGACGTGCGAAATCAATCTGCGAAAGCATGTTCGCTTCGTCAGATTCGGATTTAATAATTTCGGCAAAATTCTCGTGCATTGTGTTTAAATAATAGAAGGCAGATTTCGCGGATTCTACGGATTTTCACAGATTATTTTAATAAATTAAATCTGTGTAAATCCGCCAAATCTGTGTTTATCCGTGTTCTATTTCTTTTTCTCTAATCGCAATAATCGCGTTCTTATTTATCTTCCCGTAAATATGCGGATAAAGTTCGTCATTTGTCGAAGGCTCGCTAACCATTTTTGAAAAGAGATCATTAGTTTCAATCTCCATAATCAAAACCTTGTCCGCGTCCTTATAATATCTTTCTAAAACACCTTCAAGCTGTCCTTCAAAACTGCAATGAATAAAGCCTTCCGTTGCTAAACTTTCGGCTTCGTATAATTCCTCGTCCTTAAATTTTTCCCAAACTTCAGGCTTTACAATGTGATAAATTTTCATATTAATCGTAATAAACTTTTAGTAGAGTCAAACCGTTCGCGGGTGCGGTAATTCCCGCTAAACTTCTGTCCTGCGAAACAATTGCCGTTTGAATTGTATCAGAATCTTTTTCGCCACGCCCGACTTCGAGCATTGTGCCGACAATCGAGCGAACCATATATCGCAGGAAACCATTTCCTGTTATCTTAAATTCAATTATTGCCGCGTTTGCACGTTTGTCCCAATGTGATTCAATCGTGAATTCGTCAATCGTGCGAACCTTATTTTCCGAATCGGAGTTTGCATTTGAAAATGCCGTCCAATCGTGTTCGCCGAGAAAAACTCTCGCCGCCTCATTCATTCTCTGCACGTCCAAAGGACGCATTTCGAGATGAGCGTATCTTGCCCAAAACGGCGAAATCACGGGAGCATTTATAACCCGATAAAGATAAGTTTTACCTTTTGCAGAAAAACGTGCGTGGAAATCATCGTCAACCTTTTCGCAATCCAAAATCCGCACATCACGCCAAGAATTTCCGTTTATCGCCGAACGCAATTTTTCCGCCTTAAAAGTCTTTTCCAACTTCATATTTGCCACCTGCCCTTCCGCGTGAACTCCTGCATCCGTCCGCCCCGAACCGGCAACGTGGACTTCCGCATCGTCCAATAAAGATACAACCCGCTCAAGTTCGCCCTGCACGGTGCGTTGATTTGGCTGAACCTGCCAACCGTGAAAATCCGTGCCGTCGTATTGTATTAAAAGTTTATAGTTCATAAAGGAACGCGAGCATCTTGCCGGCAATGAACGCTTCCTGCGTTCAAGCAAAGTTTATCATCTTTAAATATTCATTTTAACTTGAAAGTTTGTCGTGTATTTTTTCGTGCTTTGCACTCATTGCCAGCAAGATGCTGGCGTTCCGTGTTAATTTCCGCGACTTCCCGGTTTAACCGCTTTCGTTCCTTCCGCACACATCGGACAATCTTCGACGTTGTAACTCGGAACATCCAATTCAACCAGCGAAATTCTCGGCACACCAACATCTGCTTTTCCGCCCGAACGGTCAATTATTGAAGCGGCATTTGTGACATTTCCGCCATTTTCTTGTAAAACCTCAATACATTCTTTGATCGAACCGCCCGTTGTGATAACGTCTTCAACCGATAAAATTTTCTCGTCTTTTGTGATCGCAAAACCTCGCCGCAGAGTCATAATTCCTTCTTTTCGTTCCGTCCAAATAAATCGGATATTTAACGCTTTAGCAACTTCATAACCGATAATTAGTCCACCGATAGCGGGCGATGCGACTGTTTCTATTCCCGCATCTTTAAAATTTTCGGCAATCGCTTTTCCATATTTTGCGGCATCTGATGGATATTGCAAAGCCAACGCACATTGCAGATATTTCGGACTGTGCAAGCCGCTCGAAAGGATAAAATGTCCTTCGAGAAGTGCGTTCGTGTCGCGGAATTTGTCTAAGATTTGTTCAGAATTCATATTGTTCGCTTGAAGTTTGGTTTTTAAGAGTTAAAATCAAAAATAATGACACCGTATCCTAACCTAATTTCAGACTCTCTGCTTGTCAATGAAACGATTGCACTTTTGAAATCACGCGGCGGATTTGCTCCCGCCGTAAAGGTTGTGGATTACGTAATGAACATCCCGAAACCCGAACCGAATTTAGCCAGAGTTTTAGTTGCCGACATCATTCAAACCGATCCGCGTTTAACGCTAAATGAAGACACAGTTGAACTTATTGAAAATGGTTTTAATAACCGAATCTTAAACGAAACGAATTTTGTCGTCTTTGATCTGGAAACAACGGGAGCAAAAACTCCGCCATGTCGAATTACGGAAATCGGTGCGTATAAAATTGTAAATGGCAAAATCTCCGATAGTTATGACACGCTCGTTAATCCCGAATGTCCGATTCCGCCTTTTATCACAGGCTTAACCGGAATCAGCGATTCAATGGTTAAAAACGCCCCGAAATTCGGCGAAGTCGTTTCCGATTTCATGGAATTCATTGGCGATGCAGTTCTCGTCGCTCACAACGCACATTTTGATTTGCGTTTCCTAAATCACGAAATCGCCAAAATCCACGAAGATTACCGCGTCGGAAATCCGCATCTCTGCACCGTCCAACTTTCCCGCAAACTTCTACCATTTTTGATAAATCACCGTCTGCACACAGTCGCCGAACACTATTCCGTCTTCATAAAAAACCGCCACCGAGCAACCGATGACGCTTTTGCAACTGCTAAAATTTTTGAAGATTTTCTATTGAAATTTGAGGAACGTGGAATAAAAGATTTGCTGACAGCGAAAAAGTTTAAGAAATAACTTTTACTCAATTTTCTTCCAATTAATTTTTGAGACGACACTTTCGATAAAAGTTTGTATTATCACTAACTCAATAGGATTGTTTCTTGGAGTATCAGAGGTGATTGTTTTAATTTTGTTTCCGTGTTTAACTGTCAATATAATCACTTGATTATCATTAGATATACCATAATAATCTTGTAGATTAGCGTAATCAACTCTTTTCAGCACTTTTACTAATACTCCAAATGTAATTTTCTGAGGATCTGTTTGAAAACTTCCAATAGGTTTAACATATTTAATTCCTTCGTATGAATGCAAACCACTTGGTCTAAATGTCACCTTATCATTAGGACAAAAGCCATGACAACCTTTGCGTTCAAATGAAATTTCCGTAATTTCGTTGTTTTGGTATTGTCCATAAAAGGTTTCTTTGTTTCCAAGAACTTTCAAATATTTGCGAACCCAAGTTATCCATTCATCATTGCTGGAATGTAATTGTTCATTCGTTGGTGCAAGTGGATACCAACTAACTGTGTATTTTTCGTCCACTTTTTTCAGAAACAACAAAAACTCCGCATCTTTTTTATATTCGTAAGCACTACACGAACCGCCACGTCCGCCTGGTCTTACAAAATTATATGGAACTTCTCTTTCGTTAAAGTCGTCTGTGTCCGACAAATAACCGTTTAGAATTATATTTTTTGGAACTGAATCACCTTTTAGAATTTCCTTAACCTTGAAATTTATCGGTCCATCGCTTGGCTCGTTCAAAACTCTTATGTCGTCTTTTGATGCTTCAACATATTTTTCTGCTTCGACACGGACAATAACCTCAGCGTTTTCAATCATAACAGTAGTTTCAGGGTTGTCGGTGCTACAAGCGTAAGTAGCTGTTGTGCCGAATAAAAAAGTGAAAACGAAAAATAAGGTAAGTATTTTGTATTTCATAGTTTTTATACTTTGCTAATTTCAAAAGCAAGAAAAACGGTTCTGACTAACATAAATGTTAATCATCACTTTCTTTATTTGCTTGGCTCATCTTTCTTTTCAATAGGTTTTTTCCCTTCGCCTAAAATTTCTAAATCTCTTTCGGCTTTGCTGAGAATTTGAGTTCTTGCACAAGGACTTACTCGCAATTCCTTTTCCTTTCCATAAGCATAAACTAAGTAACTCTCGCCTTCGTTAAAATTATAATTACAACTTGAAGTACTTGCTGTTCCATCGGCGTTAATCGTTTCATCTGTTACCAAAAAGATTTCCTGTGTTAATTCGCCTTTCCACCATTGCTCAACCTGAAATTTCACAATTTTAGTTTTATACTCAACTTTTTTTGATTCCATAAATTCATTAGGAATTCCTTTGCGGTATTCAAAGCCAATAACTTTTCCGGTAAATACAGCACTTGAATTTTTAACTGAATATTTAACTAAATCTTCCAAAGTTACATCTGGTGAGATCGGGCAAACACAGGCAAAAACTTCTGTAGCACTTACAAATAAGCAGATGAAAAATAAAATTGCAATTTTTTTACTTAAATAAAACATAACACCTATTCTAGAAATCATAGCATAAATTTTGCTTCTTGTTTAGGAAATCGGCTCAATTCAACCATACATTTTCTTCTCTTTCTTAAACTTTTTAATCAACATTTGACGACGCATTTTCGGCAGATGGTCTATAAATAACCTGCCGTCACAATGATCGGTTTCGTGCATAAAGCAGCGAGCGGCGTAGCCTTCCGCCTCGCGTTCAAACCATTCGCCGCCCGCATCTTGAGCTTTGAGTTTTGCTTTTTCGGGACGGACGACGACTGCCGGATGTTTGCCGACGGAAAGACAGCCTTCCTGTCCGCTTTGTTCGCCGGAGGTTTCGATGATTTCGGGATTGGCGGCGATGAGTTTGATGCCGTCGCAATCCATTACGAACAGACGCAAATTCAAACCGATCTGCGGTGCGGCGAGTCCGACACCTTCATCGTCATACATCGTTTCATACATATCATCGCAGAGTTTCTGCAATTCTTCGCCAAATTCCATAACGGGTTTGCCGACCTTGCCGAGAACTTCCGCGGGGTATTCTGTGATTTTCCTTATTGTCATATTTCGATTTTGGATTTTAGATTGCCGATTTTGGATTTAAGAATATCTTAATAATCGCAAATCCAAAATCTAAAATCTAAAATCTAATTATCTTGGAATAACTCCTCGCCTTCCACGTCGGCTGAAATCGCGTTTGGCGTTAAAGCCTTTTTCATCACGCATTTGGCATTCCCAGCAGACGTGACGTTTTTCGTTTGTCGGGCTGACAAATGTGTAATATGTGTCAACATTACGGTCGCATTCTTCGCAACGCACAACTTCTTTCGGGTTTTTACCGGCTGTTTGTTTTTCTTCGCTCATTTTTTCCTCAAAAGCCTGATTTGTTCTTTATAAAAATCTTTCGTTTCAATAATAGTGTAATTCTCTTTGACGAATTTTTCCAAAGGCAGACAGGCTTTAGACGTTTCGCATATATCCATATTCATAAGCCAAACTTCTTCGGCATCTTTTGGAATTACGGAAATTGTATATTCAATTTGCTTCTCCCAATTCTTTTCCGTCCCAAATTCTGCTTCATTATTCCATTTGAAAAAATTCTCATTCGGCAGAATTTTGTTTTTGCCCTCATAATAATACGGCAAATTTAACGCTTCGTAATTCGAAAAAATAATTATCGGCTGATCCGGCTTTTCGCGTCTTTCAATAAATTCCGCAACATTTGCCCAATCGCCGCGTTTGACCAAATTCGGATAAAGCGAAAAAATACCGTAACTTTTTAGCGGATTGTTGAAAAATCACTTATAGAAAAACCAAATTATCAAGTTTATTATCCATTATCCGTTATCAATTATCCATTGTTTTTTTGGTTGCTGATGGCTTCCAGTATATTTGCAATTCTCGCCGCACTTTTTCCGTCGCCGAACGGATTCTGGACTTGTTTAACGGAATCTATCCAGGTTTGCGTCAAATAATTATCTTCAAGCAGACGTGCCAGAGCCAGCGGATTTCCGCCGACCAGTTTTGCCACTCCGCACAAAACAGCTTCTGGGCGTTCCGTATTTTCACGCAGGATAAGGACGGGTTTTCCCATACTCGGAGCTTCTTCCTGAACGCCGCCGGAATCGGAAACTATCAGCCAGGCATTTTCCATCACATAAAGAAAATCTACATAACTAAGCGGTTCGAGCAAATATATGCGTTCGCATTTTCCCAGAATTTCATTTGTTACTTTTTGAACATTGGGATTCAGGTGAACGGGAAAAATCAAACAAGTATCTTTTCTTTTTTCGACAAAATCCCGCAGGACTTCCAAGTTCTCACGCATCGTTTTGCCGAAACTTTCGCGGCGGTGAGTTGTTAATAAGATTTTTTTGAGACTGCCGGTTTGTTTGAGGTCATTTTGAATCGTTTGGCTCGGCTTATGATTTTTGCGGATTTCATTTAATGAATCAATAATCGTATTTCCCGTTACAAAAATTTGATTTTCGGGAACTGATTCTTTGACAAGATTTTGCCTGTTTTGAACCGTTGCCGCAAAATGAAGCGTCGCAACTTTTGAAACCAAACGGCGGTTCATTTCTTCCGGGAAAGGACTGTTTGTATCGCCGGAACGCAAACCCGCTTCGATGTGTCCGACAACCATTTGCCGGTTAAATCCCGCCAAAGCCCCAGCCAGAGTCGTCGTTGTATCTCCCTGAATAAGAAGCAGATCGGGATTTTCCGATTCCAGAATTTTATCCAAAGATTCTATCGTTTTAGCTAAAACCTGATTCGGTGTTTGATTATTTTTCATTACTTGCAGGTCGTAATCCGTTTCGATCTGGAAAATCTTCAGAAACGGTTTGAGCAAATCCGTATGTTGGCTTGAGGAAACAACTATCGTTTTAAAATGCGGAATCTTTCTCAATTCGGAAATTACCGGAGCGAGTTTTATTGCCTCAGGTCTTGTGCCAAAGAGAACTAAAACTTTTGCAGTCGGTTTAGCTTTTTTGTGCTTGCTAATTCTAGCCATAGATTTTTTATCGGAAATAAACAACTTTGGATGAATTATATTAAACTAAATTATAGATTTATTTTTCTATTTATTATTTATTTTGAATTTATGAAGTTTTTATTTACTTTTTTATTTACTTTAGCCTGTTTTTATCAAACTTTTTCGCAGGAAACAAATCTGCAAGGATCGGTTTTAGATTCAAGCGGATTACCGATTTCTGAAGCGGAAGTTAAGGTTTTTGAAGATAAATCGGAAATCTCTATTTGCAAAAGCAACGGTGAAGGAAAATTTTCGTGCCGTGTAAATGAAGACGAAAATTTCTCGATTACCATCCGAGCCGATGGTTTTTCTATTTTACGACAAACCTTTGCCAATGTTCAAGAATTTAATCAAGTTTCTGCGTTTACTCTTTCACCTGCGTCTTTAAAGGAAAATGTACTAGTAACGGCGAACCGCACCGAAACGCTTCTTGATGAAACTCCCGCGAGCATTGCCACGCTTACAAAAAAAGACTTGGAAACAACTGCTTCGCCTGCAATTGACGATGCCCTACGGCAAACCGTCGGTTTTAGTTTATTCCGCCGCTCAAACAGCCGCAATGCAAATCCGACCACGCAAGGAACTTCGCTTCGCGGAATAAACGCCAGCGGTGCGAGCCGTTCGCTTGTTTTATTTGACGGCATTCCCGTAAACGATACGTTCGGTGGCTGGATTTATTGGAGTCGTGTGCCGAATATTGCGGTTGAGCGAATCGAAGTTCTGCGTGGCGGCTCGTCGAGTCTTTACGGAAGCGACGCTTTAGGTGGAACGATAAATATAATTCCGCGAGAAGTTAATGAAAAATTTATGATTTCGGCAGAAATTTATGGCGGAACACAAAATACTTTTTCCGGCTCGACATTTTTTGGATTTAAGCAAAATGATTGGACGGCGGATTTTGTCGCTTCGACGTTTCAAACAAAAGGTTACAAAGATATTGATGAAACGGAACGCGGTTTGATTGATGATTTTAGCAATTCCCGCAATACAAATTTTTCGGGAAGATTTGCAAAAGATTTTAGTGAAAATGCGAATTTATTTTTCAAAGCAATATATTTTGGCGAAGCGAGGAATAATGGAACGCCCGTGCAGAAAAATCGCACACATTTTCGACAATTTGCTTTCGGCGGTGATTTTGAAATTTCAAATTTTATATCTCAAATTTCAGATTCATTTAATAATTCCAGTTTTAACTTTCGAGTTTACGGCGGAACGCAGGTTTTTGACCAAACATTTTCTGCCGTTGCAGATGATAGAAATAGTGAAAATCTAGTGCGTTTGCAGAGAGTTCCTTCGCAGAACTTCGGATTTTCAAGTCAGTTTTCAACTGTTTTCAAAAATCAAACTTTTCTCGCCGGATTTGAAGCAAATGAAGTTCGCGGTTCGAGCAATGAAATCGGCTATTTCGGCGGACGTGCAACTTCAACATTGGGAACGGGCGGACGCGAGCGAACTTATGGAATTTATTTTCAGGACTTTGCGAAAATTGGTGAAAAGATAATTTTAATCGGAAGCCTGCGTTTTGATTCTTGGAAAAATTCGCGGGCATTAAGTTCACTTTTGTCCCTTTCGACAAACCGCACGACAACAACAATTTTTCCCGACCGAAGCGAAAATGCTTTAAGTCCGAGCGGTTCGATTTTGTTTCAAGCGACGGACGAATTTTCGCTCTATTTTAATGCTTCGAGAAGTTTTCGCTCGCCAACATTGAATGAACTTTACAGAGGTTTTCGTGTCGGAAGCGTGATTACCGATCCGAATGAAAATCTGTCGGCAGAAAAAGCAAATAATTTTGAAACGGGCGTAAGCTACGGCAAACGGAATTTTTATCTACGCGGGAATTTTTACTGGACTCAAATTTCCGAGGCTGTTTCAAATGTAACTTTAAATACAACGCCGAGTTTGATTTTCCGGCAAAGACAAAACGCCGGTGAAACGCGGATTCGCGGTTTGGAGATCGAAGCGGAAACAAGAGTTTCTAATTTTAATTTTAATTTCGGATATTTGCTGGCAGATGCAGAGTTCGAAGATTTTCCATCAAATCCAGAATTAGAAGGTTTGCGATTGCCGCAAGTTCCGCTACATCAATTCACTTTTCAAACCCGTTACGCGAATAAAGATTGGAGTTTTGCTCTGCAAGGTCGTGCGGCTTCCGGGCAATTTGATGATGATTTAAATCAATTTCGGCTTGAGCCTTATTTTCAACTCGATGCTTTCGGGGCGAAAAGATTTAGTGAGAAATGGCAGATTTTTGTTGGAGTTGAAAATGTTTTTAATTCGCGTTATTCAATTGGGAAAACTCCGATTAGAAGTGTGAGTTCACCGATAAATGCGAGAGTTGGTTTGCGTTGGAATTAAAAGAAGTTTCCCGCAAAGACGCAAAGTTCGCAAAGAAAAAAAGCGGGCTTGTCCGCTTCTAAAATAAATTTTAAGATGTTTTATTCCGGTGGTCCCGAACAGCTTTCCTTATAAAGTGCGGGTTGTTTTGTGCTAATGATCGGATATTGTTCGGCTTCGGCATTTTTTTCCATCCACGGTTCGTATTCGGGCGGATAAGACATATCCGCATAAATCGCTTCGACGGGACATTCGGGTAAACAGGCATCGCAATCAATGCAGACATCGGGGTTTATCAAAAGTATGTTCGGTCCTTCGTGAAATGCTTCGACCGGACAAACCGCCGCACAATCTGTGTATTTGCAATCAACGCACGGCTCTGTAACTATGTAAGTCATCTGGTAGTAAATCTCCTCTGGTATATCGTAAAAATCAAAATAATAACCTAATATGCAAAGGATAACTTGTCAAAGCGGGTTAGACAAGTGTTAGAATGTGCGAATTACAAAACTTTTACAATAAGGAAAATTGATGAATAACTTAAACAAATCGGATGAATTAGCATTGGACTTTTTGCGTGTGGCGGAAGCGGCGGCAATCGAAGCGGCACGCACGATGGGACAGGGCGACAGGAAGCATTCGGATCACGTGGCGGTTGAAGCAATGCGGGAAGTTATGGACACCGTGCCGATGCGTGGGCGGATCGTAATTGGTGAAGGTGAAAGAGATGAAGCTCCGATGCTGTATATCGGTGAGGAAGTCGGTGGACGGGATTACAGTGAAGAAGTTCGTAATTCTTTTCCCGAAATTGATATTGCAGTTGATCCTCTGGAAGGCACAAATTTGTGTGCGGTGGGAGCAAACAATGCGATTGCTGTTTTAGCGGCGGCGGAACGCGGCGGATTGCTCAATGCACCCGACATTTATATGGATAAGATCGTTGTCGGACCTTCTTGCCGCGGTGTCGTTGATATTGATGCACCCGTAAAATTCAACTTGAAAGCGATTGCCCGTTCACTTGATCGGGACATTGAAGATTTGACCATCATCGTGCTTGACCGTCCACGGCATAAACAAATTGTTGAAGATGTCCGCGAAGCCGGGGCGAGAATTCGGCTTATTTCGGACGGTGATCTTTCGGCGGGAATTTCGGCGGCGGTGGCGGGAACGAATATTCACGCTCTGATGGGCATCGGCGGAGCCCCCGAAGGAGTTTTGACGGCGGCGGCGATGAAATGTCTAAATGGTGAAATTCAAGCGAAACTCATCTATGATCCTGAAAAATTGGGAGTTGACAAATCGAAAGTTCCGCCAATCGAAGAACTTATGGATCGCCTTAAATCTATGGGAATAGATGACCCCGATAAAGTATATAATACGGATGATTTAGCACCGGGCAAGAGAATTATTTTTGCGGCAACAGGCGTAACGGACGGAGCATTACTACGCGGAGTCCGTTTCTTCGGTGCGGGCAAACGGACAAATTCGGTCGTTATGACAACCGACACGAAAAATATACGTTTTGTTGATACAGTTCACGTCGAAGGCGGTCCTGATGCAGTTATACGTTTTTAGCCGTAACTATGTTAAAATACAGTTAAATATATAGATTTTTTTTGAACTGACTGACACTCATTTCAAATGTTTTAGAATTTTTTATTTTTCAATTATGAGCAACGTAACAACAAATGGTTAGGTGGAAATAAGCAACAAACGATAAACTATTAGTAGATCACGAAACGATGTTTGAACTTGCAAAGTTGGTTTAATAATCTTTGGATTTTAGCCCGCGAAGCGGGTAACAGAATAAAGCCTCGTGCGTCAGCACGGGGTTGCGGTTGATGAAAATTATTTAAGCTATCGAAGATATCGACAGTCAGTCGCCCACTATCTTGGGCTTTGACATCTTCCGGTTATTTATCCTCGTGCTGACGCACGAGGCTTTATTCTGTCGCCGGTTTCAACGGCTAAAAACTAATTTCGTGCTCTACTGACTATTGACTTTTAACTATAAACTATTCAGGAGCAGATATTTCTCTTGAATAGTTAAAAGTTTGTAATTTATAGTTTATAGTTTTCGTTCCGCCTAACGTCTTTTGTTATTACACTTAGAGTTTAATGCCTCAACTATTTATGCCCGAAACTATCGAAAATTATATTCCGCAAAATGCTTTGAAAGGGTTGAAAAAACAGACTTTCAAAATTTGGAGTGTAGTTTTATTTTTGGTTGCGGTTTGGATTTTTATAATTTTACTTGCACCGATTGCGGCGGCAAACGGATTAAACAACATTTCAAATCCGATCTATAATTTTTTCAGTCATATCTGTCATCAAATGCCTTCACGCTCTTTCCACACTTTAGATCAACAATTTGCCGTCTGTTCGCGTTGTTTCGGAGTTTACTTCGGAATACTTCTCGGATTTATCATTTATCCGCTTTTCCGTTCAATGGAAAAAACCGAACCTTTTCCGCGATTTTGGTTGTTTCTGGCAATGATTCCGATTGGGGTTGACTGGTCGCTGACGGTTTTCGGGATTTGGGAAAATACCCATTTTACAAGAGTTTTGACGGGACTTATTTTAGGTTTTACCTGTGCCATATTTATCTTTCCGGCACTCGTGGAACTTTCGCAGATAATTCTCGTACGGAAACAAAGCAAACTAGAAAAGGCTGTCTGAGGAAGACAGCCTTTTGGATAGATATTATTTTTGATACTAATTTTTAAAAAAATGTTAGCGGCATGTTGATTAGCGATTTACACGCCTTTGATATGTTAAAAATCAATTTAAACGTATTTAAATTGAGGATCAAGATTTTGTATTCGCCAAAAAGAATATCAGCATAAACCTTTTTATATTAATAGTTTATTAAAATTAATATCTAGTTTTTCCTCTTTTTTACATATCAACGAGATGCTGATTTATTGACTATTTGGAAAAAGAATTGCAAAATTATAGATACGCCCGTCATCGTACATTGTAGAAGTTGTAAATAAATGAGTATTAATAAAGAAACAGCCGAAAAAAAAGCAAAAGAGGATCTGGCAAATCGTTTAAATATTAAAGAAGATTCGGTCAAGACCGTTTCGGTTGATGACAAGGAATTTTCTGATATGTCTTTAGGAGCAGCCGTCGGCGATGAGATGTCAGCACAGATGATTTCTTATGGTTATCAGATAAATCTTGCGGCTGAAGGCAAAAGCTTTGAGTATCGCGGCGATAAATATCAGTTGCGGCTGGTAGATTTTGAGGGAAGCAATTATATGATCGAATCGTATTAATTGTTTTAAGGGAAAAGCAGATTTTTTGCTTGAGGAAGTTTTTGGAGCAAATATGAATAAAACGAATTTTTGGAAACATTTAGGAATTGCAGCAGTTATCATAAGTATTGCGGCAATTTTCGGACAGATCAGGAATTGGCAATCACAGATACGCGAGCGTGTAGCTAACGATGCTATCGTTAGCGAAACTGCACCGAAGCCGATTGCTATCAAACGAACACAATCGGACACAGAGCCGGAAATTTTGGTTAGATTTCGTTCCGATGTAAGTTTGGATGATATTAAAGAAATCGCGGCGAAAAATAATGATTATGTGGAAGATGAGATCGAATCGGTCAATAATTTAGTTGCGATTGATGATTTGGATAATCGTGATGCAGAAACAGTCGCCGAACAATACAGAGAAATGAGCGATTTGGTTTTATATGCCGAACCGAATTATGAAATCAGTATTAATCAGGAACAATTTAAAGAAGATTACACGCTTGATTATGCTGATATTGCGATACAGGATGACAAATCTGTAACTGCTCCGAATGATCCGATGTTTAGCGAACAATGGGCGTTAAATAATGACGGACAGGGCGGCGGAAAGGAAAAGGCACATTTGGACGCACTAAAAGCGTGGGTTAAAACTCAGGGAAGTCAGGATGTTGTCGTTGCCGTTTTGGATACTGGAGTTGATTACACGCAGCAGGATTTGGTTAATAATATGTGGTTTCGCCCGGAAAATGTTCCGGCTTATGTTGATGATGAACTCGGCACGATTGATGATGAAAGAGGTTATAACGCCGATGCAAATTCCGGTGATCCGATGGACGAAAACGGACACGGAACGCACTGTTCGGGAATTATCGGTGCGGAAGGAAATAACGGTTTGGGAATTACCGGAATCAACTGGAAAGTTAAAATTATGCCGCTCAAATTTTTGGGACGCGGCGGTTTCGGTTCGACCAAAAATGCTATCGAATCAATAAATTATGCGATTGACCGCAAGAAAGCAGGTGTCAATATTCGTGTGATAAATGCAAGTTGGGGTTCGACACAAAATTCAAAAGCATTGGAAGATGCGATTCGTGCTGCCGGTGAGCAGGGAATTTTATTTGTTGCTGCCGCCGGAAATAATGGAACGAATAACGATAGTCGTCCGCATTATCCTTCAAACTACAATTTGCCGAATGTTATCAGCGTGGCGGCTATGGACAGAAATGATGAATTGGCTTCATTTTCAAACTACGGTGTGAAAACGGTTCATATTGCCGCACCGGGTAAGGAAATTCTTTCGACGTGGCTTAATGACGGTTTCCGTGAAGCCTCCGGGACTTCAATGGCGACTCCACAGGTTGTCGGCGTTGCGGCTTTGATCTTGGCTGATAATCCGAAGATGAAAGTTGAAACTCTGCGTAAGAAACTTTTGAATTCGGTTGATAAACTGGATGTTTTAGACGGTAAGGTTGAAAACAGCGGACGCTTAAACGCGGCAAAAGCACTAACTGAATAAATTAAAAAGGTAAAAGTAAAAAGTAAAAAGGCAAATTGGATAATAAGCCTAAAACTATAAATTGAAGCGGTGAGGTTATTAGAATTTCACCGCTTCTTTTGTTTTAAATTCCTCTAATTTTAACTAACCATTTGGAGCATAAACATAACGACATCGTTAATTAACAAAATTAACCATAATTAGTTCAATATCTTAAACTATTGAAATTACAGAGGTTGCAAAATTTAGAAAGTAAATGGCACAGGCATTGCTTTATTTACCTGATAAAGGCAAAGTTTGCCTGAAATTGTTCAGCCGAACAAGATTTATTGTCAGATAAAAAAGGAGAAAAATTATGGGTCGCTATAAAAAATTAATATCATTCATTGCATTATCTGTAATGGTTATGGGATTAACGATAGTTGTATCCGCACAAGGACGCAGTAATCGTAATCGTGGTAAAAATAAAGGTCATTACGGAAATACAAACTTAAATTCAACCATCAAAAATCTGAAAAATAATGCCAAAAGGTTTGAAAATGTGCTTGATCGTGAATTAGACCGTAGTCGTTATGATGGAACTCGTCGTGAAGATCAGTTAAACAATTTAGCGGAGAGATTTAAAGATGCTGCCGAAAGATTAGATAAAGAATATGACGGCAGAAGAGATATGCGTAAAAGTTCCGATGAAGCTCGTCGCGTTTTAGCCCTTGGTCAACAACTCGGTTCTGCACTTAGAGGATCAAGAGCTAATAGAAATCGTTCAATTCAAACCTATTGGAGAAATATCCAAAGTGATTTGAGAATAATCGCCCGTGCCTTTAATTCAGGCTACAACGGTAACTACGGAAGAAACGATAATTACGGCAGAAATGATGATCGTTACGGTAGAGATGACGACCGCTATGGAAGAAACGATGATCGTTATGGAAACAACGGACGTTACAATCAAAACCTGCGTGCGACGATTGTTAACTTAAGAGAAAAGAGCCGCAGATTTGAGGATCGAATTGATCGGGAACGTAACAATGTCCGTTATGGTAGAAACAGCAGTAATCTTGAAAATTCAGTAAATAGATTTAATGATGCTGTCAAAGATTTGGAAAATAAATACGATAACAGACGTGATTATAACGACAGCATTGATGAAGTCCGTAAAGTTTTGAGTTACGGTCAACAGGTTGATCGTGAGATTTCAGGTAGTGGTTTGGATCGAAGTTTGAGAAGCGACTGGAACAGTATCGAACAGGATTTACGCACGTTGGCAAATGCATATAATATCCGTTACGACGGACGCAACAATCGCGGATTCGGTATCGGTGATATTATCCGAAACTTGCCGTTCTAATTCCATTTACAATATCGGAGGTGTAGCTGAATGTTTTAGCCCTTCTACTTCAAAAAAGCTGCACCTCTCTGAAAGTCTGAGTTCAACAAACTCAGACTTTTATTTTTGTTTTAAGATAAAGTTTCCTTGCAGATTTACCATTTAGCACTTACCGTTTACTATTAAAATTATGTTCGGAACTCTGTATCTGGTAGCAACTCCAATCGGAAACTTACAAGACATTTCTCTACGAGCTTTGGAAATTATAAAAGCCGTTGATTTTATTGCCTGCGAAGACACACGCCGCACGGGGAAACTTCTAAAACATTTTGACATTTCCAACAAATTAATCAGCTATCACGAACACAACGAAAAAGATCGTGCCGAAGAACTCGCTGAATTATTAAAATCAGGAAAATCAATCGCCGTTGTAACCGATGCCGGAACGCCCGGAATTTCCGATCCGTCTTTTCGCGTTGTCCAAAAAGCTAATGAGATCGGGGCAAAAGTTACGCCAATCCCCGGTGCAGTCGCTTTTGTAAATGCTGTAATCGGTTCGGGTTTGCCGACGGATTCAATATTTTTCGGAGGATTTCTGCCGTCAAAAAAAGGCGAGAGAAGAAAGCGTCTGCAAGAATTTAAAGAATTAAATGCAACACTCGTTTTTTACGAAACGCCGCATCGAATAGCTAATTCTCTGAATGATTGTCTGGAAATTCTGACTAATCGAAAGGCTTGCGTTGCCCGTGAACTGACTAAAATTCATGAAGAATTTGTTTGCGGAAATTTAGTGGAATTAGCAGCAAAATTTGCCGAACAAAAAATCAAAGGTGAGATTGTTCTGGTAATTGACAGGGAAAAAGTAGAGAGCGGAGAGCAGAAAGCAGAGAGTAAAAAATCAATTTTGCAAAGAATTGAGGAATTGGAAAAAGAAGGAATTGACCATAAAAAAGCCTTAAAAAAAGCCGCTAAAGAATTTGGTTTAAGTAAATCGGAAGCCTACAAAATTTTAGTTGAAAATAAATCTTCTTAAAAAATCAGATATAAAAATCTATAGTTAAAATTGATTGATGTAGTTTCAAATACCCTAACAAAGCTAACAAAGATCATTCAAGTTGATTATGATTCGATCATTTACAGCGACAACGGCGAAAATTAGCACAATAAACAAAGCGGTATTGATATTGTTTTCAAATAAAAGCAATTTAAAATATAAAAAAGCGTTGACTGCAAAATTTTGCAGTCAACGCTTTTTTAGATGTCTGACAAATCCTACTTAATTCCGCCGAGTCAATTCAGCCGGTAATTCTTTATCAACGACGGGACGTTTATCGAGTTGGGCAATTTCCCAAAGCGTTAGAAAGATTGTTCGCGTAACTTTTTCCATTTTTTGATAATCAATCTTCTGCGGCTCGTCGCCCGCACCGTGATAATCTTCATGAACGCCGTCAAACCAGAAAACAATCGGGATTCCGTTGTGAGCATAATTAAAATGATCGGAACGGAAGAAAAACTTATTTGTGTCTTTCGGATCATCGTATCTGTAATCGTAATTCATATTCAGAAACTTGGCGTTTGTTTCCTTCGTAACCGCACCGAGCGTTGAACTCATCATTTCCGAACCGATGACATAAATTTCATCAGGTGCTGAAAGGTCTTTGTTTTTCGGATTCGTATCGCCCGCCTTTTTGCTGCGTCCGATCATATCAATATTAAGCTGTGTTATGATATTTTTAATATCAACCGTCGGATATTTGTTAAAATACTCCGAACCCCACAAACCTTTTTCCTCGCCTGCGTGCCACACGAAAAGGACAGAACGCTTCGGACGAACCTTTGCTTTTGATAGTGCTTCAGCGATTGACAAAACGGCAACCGTTCCCGAACCGTCGTCGTCCGCACCGTTCCAGATTTTATCAACGCCTTCCGCATTCGGTCTGATTCCGACGTGATCGTAATGAGCTCCGATGGCAACCATTTCTGCTTTTAATTTCGGATCGCTTCCTTCCCAGAGTGCAACAACATTCTGCGTCGGAATTCTTTCAATTTTATTGATGCCGCTGATATTCGCTTTTTTATTGAGAATAAATGCCGAACTCATATCGGTTTTCTCACCCGCATAAATTGCTTTTCCGACATCTTCCGAAACAAGCATCATAGGCAAAAGTTTTTCTTCTTTTGAATCAGCCGGATTGCGGCTTGTTCCGTCTAAACCTTCAACCACCATTTTTCCACGCGATAAGAAATTTCCCATCCGTGACCAAAATGACTGAACCGGTGGAGATGCGACGATCAAAATGCCTTTTGCACCTTTCATTTTTGCGTAAGTCATCGGATCAGCCCATTCAGTGCCTTTGGTTTCAGCCTTCAAATCCGCCAATACATCAACTCCCTGCGGCGGCTGTAATCCACGCGGACTAAATGCACTTCCGTCTAAAACAACGATTTTGTCTTTAACATCCACGCCGGCAAAAGCATCTATATTTTTCGATTTGACCAGCCAGCCGTTTTTGGCAAAAACCAGATCACCGCTTCCCATTCCGTTTCCGCCGAGAAGATAAAAGTCTTTATTATAGACAAAATCTTTCCCGTTAATGGAAATTTTCGTGTTCTCCGCATCAATTGAATCGCGGCGAATCATCATTTTTTGGAAAAATGTTCCGTCGTCGCCTGCCGGTTTAAGACCCCATCGTTTCAAGTTCAAGGCAATGAATTTAGCCGTCAGATCAAGTCCGCGTGAAGGTGTGTCGCGTCCCTCCATTTCGTCCGATGCGACAAAATATAAAAAGTCTTTAAGCTGTTCCGCCGTAATCGCTTCCGCCATTTTGCGTTCCGCCGCCGTAATCGTTACGGTGGGATTTTCATTTTTGTCCGTTCCCGTTCTCGCCAAAGCGGCGGATGGCAGAATGAACGAAAGCACTATAAATAATGCAAATAAATTTTTTCTCATTTTTTTCTCCGATACGTATTCACACAAAAATTTCTAAAAGAAAAGTTTCTTAACAATCTAAATGTGTTGTTTTTTGTTAAATTATTCCGTTAAATTAGTTTCCGTGTGTGTTACGTTGGTTGGCTTTTATTTGTTTCGTCGCGGACTCCGATGACGCAGATTTTATTTTTATTTGCCAGATCGAGCATTTCTTCACGGTCAAAAACAAGCGTTTTACCGGCATTCAAACACAGACAAGTCGCACCCGCTTTGATCATCGTTTTAATCGTCGGAACACCGACAACCGGAACATCAAAACGCATATCCTGATCGGGTTTGGCAACTTTTACGACGGTTAATTTTCCATTTGCCAATTCGCCCGCCCGTTTTATTGTTTCGTCAGTTCCTTCCATCGCCTCAATCGCCACGCAAGCCTTCGCCCGCACAACAATCGTCTGCCCTAAATCGAGCCGTGCAATCTCCTTGGCGATTTTTAAGCCGTATTCGATATTTTCTTTCTCAATTTCATTCGGCTTTCGCTTTGTTAAAACGCCTTCTTTTGCCAAATGATCCTTTATAAAATACGTCGAATCAATCAGTTCAATACCTTCCTCTGCCATCACATCGGCAATTCCGCCGATCAGCGAATCGGTATTTCTCTGCGGCAGATTCCAAAGCATCCTAAGCATTTTTAAATCCGGCAATGCTCCAGAAAAAATTTGAACGTGCTTAACCTGCCCCGCCATCAACACTTTTTCAACGCCTTCTTTCTTAAAAAACGAAATCATCCGTCCGAGTTTGCCGATTCCAACCCACAAGACTTTATCGGCAACTTCTTCAATTTTTTCGTCGGTTTCTTCCTTGATTGCAACGACAACGAGTTTTTCACCCGCTTTTCTCGCACCTTTAACGACGAGAAATGGAAATTGTCCGTTTCCGGCAATCAAACCAAAAGTCATTTTACAACCCCGCGTTTTGAAGATTCGATAAATTCGATAAGTAAATCTACCTCTTCGCAGTTTTTTATTTCCTGCTTTATTCTTTCGACTGCCTGTGAAGTATTTAATTTTGCATTAAGTAATAAATGAAAAGCGTGATTGAGATTTTTTATAACATCTTTTGAATAACCGCGTCTTTTCATTCCAACGCGGTTTAGTCCGAAGCATTTGGCGTGATTTCCCTGAATAATTGCAAACGGCATCGCGTCTTTGACAACAACCGAATATCCGCCGATAAATGCTTCTCGTCCGATTGTGCAAAATTGATGAATTCCGGAATATGCACCGACATTTGCACGGTCATCAATTTCGACGTGACCGGCAAGAGTCGCAGCGTTTGCCATAATTATTTCGTTTCCGAGTTGGCAATCGTGTGCAACGTGAGCCTGTGCCATAAATAAATTGTCATTACCGATTTTTGTTAAACCGCCGCCGCCGGAAGTTCCGCGATGAATCGTTACGAATTCGCGTATCTGATTGCGTTTGCCGATTTCTGTTGCGGTTTTTTCGCCGTCATACTTTAAATCCTGCGGCGGCAAACCGATTGAAACAAACGGAAAAACTTTTGTTTCGTCGCCGATTTTTGTCTTACCGTCAATAACTACGTGAGATTCAAGTCGAATTTTACTTCCAAGTTCCACTTCTCCGCCAATTATCGAATAAGCCCCGATATAACAATCTTCGCCGATTGCCGCATTCTCACTAACTATTGCAGTTGGATGTATAAATGTCATCTGATTGTTCGCTGTTCGCTGTTCGTTGTTCGTTGAAAAGAAAATACAATTAACCACAAACGATGAACAATTAACTATTTACCCTTTGTTTCCAATAATACTTGTAATTTCAGCTTCAGCGGTGATTTGTCCGTCAACTTTCGCTTCTCCACGCATTTTCTGCACTTTACTGCCGATGCGTAAAGCCGTAACTTCCAAAGTTAAAGTATCGCCCGGAACTACCGGACGGCGAAATTTTGCTTTTTCTATGCCGGTAAAAAATGGGATTTTTTTATCCCGGTCTTCAAATTCGCGTAAGGCGAGAATTGCCCCAACTTGGGCAAGTGCTTCGATTTGCAGAACGCCCGGCATTACGGGTGCTTCGGGAAAATGTCCCTGAAAAAAATATTCGTTGAATGTAACTTGTTTGATGCCGACAATTCTTATTTTCGGCTCAAGTTCGATGATTTTATCAACCAGCAAAAACGGATAGCGATGCGGTAGGATTTTCTGAATCTCGTTTATGTCATAAATGTTCATAATTTAAAGAACACATTATAGTTCAGAAAACAAAAAGTCAGAAACCGACAGAACTGTTTCTGTCAGGTTTCTGACTTTTATATAATTCTAAAGATAATTTAATCTATATTTTATCTTTTACCTTTTTATTTATTTGCCGGCTGTTCCGGGCGGGCGTGTATTATAGAATTTGACGAACTCATCGGTTACATCATATTTTCTATCAAATGCCAGCACTAATCCTGCTTGATCCAATTGTGCTGCATCCATAATCATTGTATAACCATTTTTGTCAGCAAATTCCTGCATTGCCTTGTAAATATCCTGAGTAACCGGAGCTAATAAATCTTTGCTTCGGGCAGCGAGTTTGGCTTTTGCATCTTCCTGCTTAAATTTTAATTCACGAACCAATTTGTCGTGTTCTTCAGCCTTTACGGTAATAGTTTCCGGTTTTACCGGAGCTTTAGATTCCTGAAGATTAGAAATTTCCTGCTTCAGAGCATTAATTTTGGTTATTAATGCTGTAAGTTGCTGATTCACAGGCTTAAATTCATTGTTTAATTTTGTTTGCTCGGCTACATATTTTGTGATGCCGCCCTTGTCCGCTGCAAATGTCCGCGTGTCGATTACACCGATTTTGACGGTCGGCTGTGTTTGTGCCAGTGCCGATATTGTAAATAATCCTACAATAAACAAGCTGACAACGGTAAAACGTAATACTTTCATTCTTTTTAAGATACTCCTTTAGTTTTCATCACTTAATAAAGAAAGCCGGAAATCACACCGATATTCTTCAACCGATTTCCAACTCTTTATATTATTAAGGGCAAATTAATTGCTTGCCGTTCCGGGCGGACGAGAATTATAGAATTTGACGAACTCATCGGTTACGTCATACTTTCTGTCAAACGCAAGTATAAGTCCTGCCTGATCTAATTTTGCCGCATCCAGAATAATTGCATAACCATTCTTGGTTGCAAATTCCTGCATTGCCTTGCCGATATCTTGCAGAACGGGACCCATTATAACTTGGCGACGGCTTTCATAGCGAGCCTTTGCATCTTCCTGCTTAAATTTTAGTTCACGCACCAATTTGTCGTGATCTTCAGCCTTTGAAGTTATGTTTGCAACCGGAACTTTATCACCTGCTTTTTGTAAAGTGTCAATCTCTTTCTTTAAACCATTGATTTTATCTACCATTGTCTGAATTGAAGCCGTGTCGGTTTTAAATTCAGCATCTAAACGGTTTTGTGCCGTAACATATTTTGTAATCCCAGTTCCGGGCTTACCTTGTTCGGTATCAAAATCAAATGTATTAATAACACCGATTTTACCGGCTCCTACCTGTGCAAAAGCCGACACCGCAAATATCGCGGCAAAAACCATACTAATTGTGATTAAACGAAATGTTTTCATTGTCTTATATTACTCCTCGAAAATTGAAAAAAATTATCAATTGTTATTTTGATTATAACCTTTGAAACTATTTTTATGAAACTTGTTGCTTGTAAATTTTTAAGTTAAAAGGAAAGACATATTATTTTAAGTAAAATGAATTGTCAATCTTTTTAGTTCAAATAACACTTTGTATCCATTATCCATTATCCGTTTTCAGTTGTCCGTTACTTTTAGAATGTTCTTCCAACCGTGAATCGGAAGCCGCTTCTTTTACCCGGCAGAGGCAAGCCCGGAACTTGATCCGAAAAGCCGAATACTCCGCCCGGATTATAATAATAAATTAAACGAAACGGCACATTAACGACCGGAACTTGAATACGGGCTTCAAAACCGATACTTGTACGGAAATCGCCGATACTATCAAAAGCCGCATCATTAAGTCTGAGCAGAGCATTTGTTTGTGCATCAGCTCTCAAAAATATCGGAGTTAATCCCTCAGGTATAGCTACCGGACAATCAGCACGAACGCCTCCGCAATAGAGATTTTCGTAATTCGTTCTGGTCAATACCTGATTGCCATTATTTGTGTCTAGTATAAAACTTTGAACAAGACCACTCGTAGTTAAAAAAGCTCCCGATTCGAAATTCGGATTATTTACTAATGCTAAAAATGTCAGTAAATCTCCGGGTGGGACAACTCCATTTTGAAGAATTTGGTCATCCCGCAGAAATGTACTGTTAATTGTTTGGGTTCCTGTTTTTCTTAAATTAAATACCGAACCGATGTCAGCAAATGCCGCCATCGTCAATGGTCCAAAGATCGGAACGCGATACTCGAAATTACCTAAAATCTGTGTATCACCGCCGACGAAACGATAATTTCTTGAAAGTAATAATGGGTTGGCTGCATCCGGTCCGGTAAATGTTGCAAATTGTGTGAGGGCAGCAACATCGGCGGCTGAAATATCCTCATTTACAATCGGCTCACCACTAAAATTATTTGCAACGACAACATTTTGAGTTGTTGCAAATGTATCGAAAGGAACAATCGGTCCGATTGCACGGGCATTATATCCGCGAACATCAAATTCACTTCCCAAAAAGTATCTTTCATAAATAGGAACGCCGCCGATAAACGATAAAGAATTTGCATTTCTGATCTTGTCGCTGGTGGCAAAACTACCAATTGATCCGGCTTGCAGACGAAAAGCAAATACTTCTCCGTTGCCATCTTTTACACGCCTGACAGGAATGAATTTAGAATAAGTGATAGTCGGGCGATAAGTTCTGACATCTCCACCGAGTCCGGTAAAGGCTAAAGATGCCGATAATTGTGTTCCACGCAGAGTATCAATTCCATTTGCCGAAGGCTGTCTCGTGTCATATACAAAAGTCGGCGTGATGCGGCTTGTAATAATATTCGGTTGGGCGAAAATTACGGGAATCGCTCTCGTCGGATCGGTTTCATTAACCGGCGGATCGGTAATTGTCGTTGCCGAAAATTGATAAGTTAAACCAATTCTTGAAAACTGTGTGAATCTGCGTTTCTTAAAGAAAAACTCCGAAAGCGGTGCAGTTGCAAAAACCGATGCTCCGTAAGTGGTCTGCGTAAACAAATTTTCCTCATTCGTTGTTAAACTTCCCAAAGGATTTAATGCATCAATAAAAGCGTCTGTATTATTTGAAAGAAAAGTTCCTTCGCCGAAGAATTTTGCACGCGAGGCAAATAATGAAAATCCGACCGAAACAGGTCTGTCCTGAAAATAAGGTTCTTGGAATGAAAATTGAAAACTTTGCTGACGGTTTCCCGCACCGAACTGAAATGATAGAACTTCTCCGCGTCCGAGCAGGTTGTTAGTCGAATACTCAAGTCCGAAGAAAGTACCGCCGATTCCCGAAATGCCGCCGTTAAACGAAATTTGCTGTCTGCCTCTTTCGCTGACTTTGATAATCGCATCAACATCAGCTTGATCGGGATTGGTTCTTACTTCCAAATCTTTTTCTTTATCAATCGGATCAAAGTATTGAGTTTGATTAAGTCTGGCAATAGAAATTTCAAGTCTGTTTTGATTATAAATATCGCCTTCATTTACCAAAACTTCCCGACGCAAAACTCTGTCCCGAGTAAATGTATTACCGACAAATTCAAGTCGGCGGAGGCGATATTGTTTTCCTTCATCAATATTGATCGCAATATCTATAATGCCTTCTTTCGGATTGTTCGGACTGTCTTTCAAATCCGGCGTAAGTTCAACATCATATTCGACAAATCCCTGAGAACCGTAAAGATTTTTCAGGTCTTCATACAAAGCTTTTCTCAAACGCTTACCATCGGCAATCTCACCTTTTTGCAAACCTATAATTTGTGTAATTACCTGTTCGGAAAAGATTGAATTTCCCTCGATACTTATTTCACCAACACGATAGATTCTGCCTTCACTAACGGGAATAACTACCTTTAATGTATCATCTTTAGATGAAATCAAAGGCAGCGGCAGAACTCCCAAAATTGGAATTCCGGTTCGTTTATATCCGAGTCCGACCACTTCCGGTTCGCCGATTCGTGCTTGAAAATATCCTTTCGATCTCATATATTCCCGGACATTTCGTTGCAAATCAGCTTCAAGTTTTCGTAAATCAAGAATATCCTGCCCCTTAAAACGTGAAATCAAACCTGTTTCCTGAACATACTGAAGCTGACCGCGAAGTTCGCCATCCGAGAAATTTTCATTTCCTTCAAATTCAATATCAACAATTCTCGAACGTCTGCCCTGATCTATATCAAACGTGATAGCAACCGATGTCGCCGACACCTCTTCTTCTTTAACCTCAATCTTTGCATTCGGATAACCTTTGGAAGCAAGCATTTCACGCAAAACTCTTCTGGCATTTCGAGCCTTGACCGGATCGTAAACGGCTTCTTTTGAAATACCGACGCGGTTTTCACGAAAAGCCTTTAAAATATCGGATTCCTGAATTGCCTTCGCTCCTTCAAACTGCAAATCACGAATAATCGGAAGTTCTCTGACTTCAAAAATTACATCTACGCCGCCGCGAACACCCGGTTGAGTTAAAACACGTGTATATGTTTTATCAAAGAAATTCAGAGATAATAATTCCTGCAGATCTCTCTCTAAAAGCTGCGGATCGTAAGTATCTCCGGGGCGGGTTCTGATGTAAGAAATCAAGTCTTCATCACGCAGACGGCGATTTCCCATAATGTCAACCGTTTCAACCAACTGCTGTGCATTTTCTGTTTTTTCTGTTGTTACTTCTTTATTTTCGCGGGTATCTTCCGTCTTATTATTCTCTCCAGCCGAAACGACTGTGTTTAAGAACATAAGACTCATTAAAATAAGCCCAAAGATGCGACGAATTTGCATAATGCCAACTTCCTTTTTTATTATTACTTGCAAGATTTATTAAATATGAAAAGCCCTATAAAAGTTAAACGCCTTTTGAATTAAGCTATTAAAAAACCGAATCAGATTAAAATTCAAAAAAGCATACTTTCAATTGTTGGGTTTATACGCGAGTTTAGATTCGTAATCGCAAATGTTGGTTGCTTTTTAGAATCCGCTTTCAACTAACTTTCCCACAAACTTCCAAATTATACAGGCAAAAGTGAAAAAAATAAAAAGCACAAAAGATATATTTTCAATACTTTCGTGCTTTAGTTTTTATTTTGAGTTAAATGTTAACTCGTAACTGCTTTTTTTGATTTACCTGTTTTCAATGGACGAATCAGCAGTTTATCTTCTTTGCAATAAACCTCAATGAAACTCTCTTTATCAAATTCGCCTTGAATCAACGCTTCTGAAAGTTCATCTTCGACGTGCTTTTGCAATGCCCGACGAAGCGGTCTTGCTCCGTAACTTCTATCAGCACAGGTTTTATCAATCAGCCATTGTTTGGCTTCCTTTGTTAAACTGATCTGCAGATCGTGGTTTTCGAGAATCGTATTTAATTCGCCGACCTGTAAATCAATTATCTTCATTAAATCTTTATCCAATAATTCGTCAAAAACGATTATTTCATCGAGGCGATTGATAAATTCGGGAGCAAAAGTTCTTTTAACTTCCGCTAAAACCTGCTCTTCCATTTTCTCACGCGAAGCATCGCTGCTTGCCTGAAAACCGAGCGTCGCACGTTTTTGAATAAATCTCGCACCGATATTTGAAGTCATTATAAAAACTGCATTTTTGCAATCAATTTCATTGCCATGCGAATCGGTTAATTTCCCGTCTTCAAAAACCTGCAAAAGCACATTGAATAAATCGGGATGAGCCTTTTCAACTTCATCAAAAAGCACGATTGAATAAGGAGTCCGGCGAAGTTTTTCGGTCAATTGTCCGCCTTCTTCGTGTCCGACATAGCCCGGCGGCGAACCGATAAATTTCGCAACCGTGTGTTTTTCCATAAATTCCGACATATCAAATCGAATCAGAGCCTTTTCCGAACCGAATAGAAACTTCGCCAGAGTTCTTGCAACTTCCGTTTTTCCAACGCCCGTCGGACCTAAAAATAAAAATGAACCAATGGGACGAGAAGGGTTTTTCAGACCCGCACGGGAACGCCGAATCGCTCTTGCCAGGGCGGAAATTGCCGGACGCTGCGAAATAATCCGCTCGTGGAGTTTGTCTTCTATTTTAAGCAGTTTGCTCGCTTCTTCCTGTTTTATTGACTGCACCGGAATTCCCGTCCAACGGGCGATAACTTCTTCGACATCATCTTTTGTAACTTCGACGGCAAAAAAAGAATCGTCAAAAGTTTCGAGTTCAAACGAAATCAAATTTTCCTCATCCGTAACCTTTTTCCAATTTTCAACCGCTTCCTTCCAAGCCGGTTCTGAAAATTTTTCCTGCTGATACCTAAGTTTTGCTCTCGCTCCGGCTTCGTCTAAAACGTCAATTGCCTTGTCCGGCAGAAATCTTTCGGGAATGTAGCGACTTGTTTGATAGACGGCGGCGTGCAGAGCTTCTTTTGAATAGCGAATTTGATGAAACGCCTCGTATCTGTCGGCGATTCCTTCAATAATTTCGAGTGCTTCTGTTTCAGTCGGTGGAACAACCTTGACAGCTTGAAAACGTCTTTCAAGCGAACGGTCTTTTTCGATGGATTTACGATATTCGCTTGGTGTTGTTGCACCGACACATTGAATTTCGCCGCGTGATAATGCGGGTTTCAGAATGTTTGCAGCATCTAAGGAGCCTTCCGCCGAACCCGCTCCGACGAGCGTGTGAAGTTCATCTATGAAAACTATAAACTGCGGATTTTCTTTAAGTTCTGCCATAATTTTTTTCAGGCGTTCCTCAAATTGTCCGCGATATTTTGTGCCGGCGACAATTAAAGACAGATCAAGCGATAAAATTCGTTTATTTTCCAGAAACGTCGGCACTCGCCCGTCGGAAATTCTCTGAGCGAGTCCTTCGATTATCGCCGTTTTTCCGACTCCCGATTCACCTATTAAAACGGGGTTATTTTTCGTGCGGCGGCATAAAATTTCTACAACCCGTTCAGTTTCCAATTCACGTCCGATCAGCGGATCGAGTTTTCCTTCAGTAGCTTCGAGTGTCAGATCGCGTGTAAATTCATATAAATTCGGAGATTCCTTTCGCTGTTTGTCCAGGATACGCCGATTCGGAGTTCCGTTTTGATGGGCAAGTTTTTCACGCACTAATACAAGATTTAAGCCGTAATTATACAAAATCTCCGCCGCAATTGATTCTTCTTCCCGCAAAATTCCTAAAAGTAGATGTTCAACTCCGATATGACGATTTCCCAAACGCTCGCTTTCTTCGTGTGCAAAAGCCAGAACTCTCTTAGTTTCGGCGGCAAGATGAAGTTCCGCCGACTGCGGAATCCGTGTCCGTAAAACTATTCTTTCCTCAACATCCCGACGCACCGCTTCAACCGTTAAACTATGACGAAACGGGAAAAATCGTGCCGAAAGAGTTTTATCCTCCCGCATCAAACCTAGCAAAATATGCTCCGGTGAAATCTTCTGCGAACCGTATTGCAGAGCTTCATAGCGGGCAAAAAATATGACGCGGCGTGCTTTTTCTGTGTATCTCTCAAACATAAATAAAATAAAATAGCTTTTTAAAACTTTGTTATAAATTGGAAACTTTTATTATAACCAAAGTCTGACCTGTTATGCCAAATTTTTCAAGATTAATTTTAAATGACTTGATTAGATATAGTTTTAAAACTGCAAAAAATCCACATTTTTGTTCAATATATCTGCACTTCAAAGAATTTTATTGCTTTATAAATCTTAAATCTGTATATTTTAGAAAATTCTTAAATTGAATGGATATATGTTTTATGAAGTTATCCGCAAAAGTTTTAATACTTATATTTTTACTCAGTTCTCTGTGTTTTGCTCAATCCGAAATTTCTTCGGCAGATTCCAAAATTTTCAAAAACGCAGATATAAAAATAAATTTTCTCGATCTGCCCGGCAAAGATTTAAAGGCGAGCAAATGGGAAATCGCTTACGAACTGCGTTTGATTGAAAACGCCGAACTTATGGAAGCCGTCAAAGCCGAAACTTTTAAGTATATGAACGAAGACAAACAAAGATTCGGCGAGGTTGTTAATAAAGGAAGTTTTTCAAAAACAAATCTGAGCGATGAAACAAATCGAACCGTTACGTTAAATTTTCCCTTGAACACAAATTTTCAGGCACGACTTGCAAAGCATTTTGCGGCGAGAGTTCCGGCAAATATTGAATATGACGATTCGACCAAAGATTTATTCAAAAAACAAGAAAATGAATCGCAGCTTTTTCTATTCTATGCCACCGCATTGATTTACGATGCGAAATTGAAAAAGAATATTATCACTCCGTTCAGCTGGATTTTGCCCGTGCGTCGCAACCCCGACGGAAAATTTGAATTGTATCTGGAAATCGAAGAAAACGGCGGCATTAAAAAAGGCGTAATTGTTCCCGGAAAAGAAAAATCGAAAACTGTTGTTATTAAAAATTAAGGGAATTGTTATGAAAAACTTAAAATCTTCTCTGCTTTTAACATTATATATTTTAATATTTGCGATCTGCGGTTTTTCACAAAATCCCGTTCAAAATAAAACTGTAAAAATTTCCGAAGCTGAAAAGCAAAAACTTCTGATGGAAAAAAGCCGTGCGGTTTCGATGGTTGAAAAAACCGCCGACGAAGCCTCTCTTTGGGAAAACAAAAGATTGGCGGTAACGGCTCTGACGGATTCGGCGGAACTGCTTTGGACGGAAAATCCCGCAAAGGCGGAAAAATGGTTATTAAAAGCGTGGAGTTTGATTGATGAAGCGGAAGAAGTTCCGCAAAGCGATTCGCAAAAGGAATTTTTCACACGCTCGACCAAATCCGCTCTGCGTTCAAAAGTTTTAAGCGTCGCACAGAAAAATAAACCCGAATTGGTTGAAAAACTGCTCAAACAAATATCGGACGAAAAATCAGATGATAAGAAAAAAGGCGGAGCATTCGACGACAAAACGGCACGAAGTGAACAGCTTTTAAATCTCGCTCAGCAAGCTCTCGAAACCAATCCCGAACTGGCTTTCAGCTTGGCTCAAAGAACTTTAAATGACGGAATTTCGTTCAGTTTGCAGCGGATTTTAATTGACCTGCGAAATAAAGATATAAATTTGGCAAACCGACTTTTCGATCTAATTTTAACTCGTTTTCAGACGACTCCGCCGGACACATCCGAAGCGGAAACGATGAGCGGTTATCTTTTTCGGCAGGGTTTTACATTCGCCACAAATTCACAGGGCGGAATAATTCTCGTAACGACGGGAGATCAGACGGAAAAACCTTTTATTGCCGCAACCGAACCCGTTCGCACCAAAGCATTTTTAACTACGGTTTATCAAAAATTCTTCGCTCGTCCTTTAACAACTGATACTCCCGAAGACAAAAAACAAGCGGGAAAAATTCTGCTTCTGGGAAGGAATTTGCTGCAAAATTATCAAACCTATCATCCCGAACTCGCTCAACCCGTCAAGTCATTTTTAGACGGAATCGGTGGCGGAAATAATTCGGCAAATAATTCGGCACAATCAAACCGAACCGAAAGCAACGTCAGCAAACTGCCGAAGGGAGCAACGACTAAAGAATATATTGATGCAAAGGTTGCCGACTTGCTCGAAAAAGCCGAAAAGGAAACCGATCCGATTGCCAGAAAACTAATTTATATCGAAGCTATCATTTTGCTCGAATCGGAAAAATACAAAAGAGCAATCGAAATTGCTGAGAAAATAGATGATGACACTTTGAAAAGCGATGTAATTTCGTATGTCTATTTTCGGGCGGCAGCAAGTTTTGCCGCAAAAAAACAACTCGAAACGGCGGAAGAACTAATTCCGAAAATAGAAGATATACGCAGACGTTCGATTGCTCAAATAAGCGTCGCTCGAAATTTGCTTTCCGAAGAAGAAAATAAAGACTTGGAACTAGCGGAAATTGATTATAAGAAACAGCGTGCTTTTGATTTGATTTCCGACGCGGAAAAATCTCTACGTCGGGCGGAAACCTCCGCCGATACGGTTAAGATTATGTTCGGCACGGCAAACGTCTTAGCTGAGTTTGATAAAACCAGAACTCTCTCAATGGTTGAAGAAGCTATCGCTCAGATAAATAAAATCGAAGATTTTGACTTATTAAATAGAGATGCTCCGCGAATAGGAATTGACATTTCAAGAAGATCAAGTGCTTTGTTAGACACGCCGCGTCTCGGATTTGGATTTATTGATACGGTTGAATTATTGGTCAAAGACAATTTTGATGATCTGGCAACAATCGCCGAAAGATTTACAAAACGCGAAACACGCGGAACGGCAAGGCTTGAAATTGCCAAACGCTTTTTCAAACTCAATAAAAAGAAACTTATTGAAATCGAAAAACAAAAATCTATTGCATCCTGAAAATTTCAAGCGGTTTTATTTTGCTTGCTCTAAAGACAGGATAAATTATTGCAAGCAGACACAATAAAAAGGTTAAAAAGATAATTAAAATAACACTCGAAAAATCAACTTGAAAAGGAATGTAATTTAATGAGTAAACTTCTTTTGAAAGACTAATGATTTTGAAATAATTACCGACAAAACAAATAAATAATCCAAGAATTACGCCCGAAATTATCCCGATCAGACTTAGAATAATTCCTTCAAATAAAAATATTGTGATAAGACTTTTTGTCTTCGCACCGCAGGTTCTCAAAATGCCAATGTCGGTTTTTCGTTCGTTAACAAGCAGCGAAAGTGTTGTGGTGATATTTAATGAAGCGATAAAAATTATTAATAAAATTACGGCAAGTGCGGCTTTTTTTTCCAAGCTCAATGCGGCGAAGAGCGGTTTGTTGGCTTCCTGCCAATCCAAAACTTTAAAATCTTTGCCGAGAATGTTGCGGATTTCTTTTGCCGTGTCGTTTGCCTTGTAAATATCTTTAACCGAAACGCTGAAAATTTGCGGTGAAAATTTTTGTAAATTTTTTATTTTCAAATAATTTTTTTCGTCAACAAAAATCCACGTCGAATCGTATTCATACAAACCCGTTTCAAAAATATCTTTGACAAAAACTTTTGAATTCTGCGGAGTTTCTGCATTTTCCAAAGTAATTATTTCCGCCTCATCGCCGATTTTTAATTTCAATTTTTCAGCTAATTCTTTTCCGACGGAAATTTGGATTTCGGTTTTCGGTCTTTGGTTTTCAGTTTCATCCTTATGATTTCCTTTGCTCCTTTGCTCCTTTGCGGGAAATTTCTTAATTCTTAAAACCGCATAACTCGAATTTTCCTTTGATGAAATCACCGCACTTTCATAAGTTGTCGGCTCAACATTTTGAACATTTTCTATTCTTTCAATTTTTTGATTAATAATCTGCGGGTTTGCAAAACTCGAATTTGATTCATCAAAAATCGTAACGTGCGAAGTATTTTTTAAAACTTTGTCCCGCATTTCGTCCGCAAAACCTTTGGCAATCGCCTGAGCAACAACCAATCCTGCAACACCTGCCGCAATTCCGATGATTGCAATAAACGACGTAAAACGCACGAGACTTTTCCGCCGCGTGCGAAAATATCTCCAGGCAAGTTTTAGTTCAAAAGGCATTTTTTTAAGTGGTAAGTGGTAAGTGGTAAGTGGTAAGTGTGCGTTTGGCTGTTAGATAATTTGAGATGATTCGGCTAGAATCAATGCTTTGGTTTGAGAGAGGAAAAACGGCTTTGATTAAATTATGCTCTTTTTTCATTCTTATAATCTAAAATCTAAAATCTAAAATCCAAAATCGAAAAATGCCTTTAAGTAAAATAGAAGATGCCGTCAAAGATATAAAGAACGGTAAAATGATAATAATCGTTGACGATGAAGACCGCGAAAATGAGGGCGATCTTGTTTGTGCAGCGGAGAAAATTACGCCTGGGATTATAAATTTTATGGCGATGCACGGGCGGGGTTTGATCTGTATGCCTCTGACCGAAGAGCGTTGCGATTTTCTGCAATTGCCGCCGCAAACGCAGGATAATACTTCTTCGATGGGAACGGCTTTTACAATTTCCATCGAAGCCAAAGAAGGCGTTACGACCGGAATTTCTGCGGCTGATCGGGCGACGACGATTTTAAAAGCAGTTCACCCGGAAACAAAACCGACCGATCTGGCTCGTCCCGGACATACATTTCCGCTTCGTGCAAAAAACGGCGGTGTCTTGGTTCGCATCGGGCAAACGGAAGCAAGTGTTGATATGGCTCGGCTTGCAGGTTTAACTCCGGCGGCTGTCGTCTGCGAGATAATGAATGAAGACGGGACGATGGCACGTCTGCCGGAATTGAAAGTATTTGCCAAAAAACACGATCTGAAGATTATTTCCGTTGCCGATCTGGTGCGTTACCGAATTCAAAAAGAATCTTTAATAAGAAAAGTTATCGAAACCGATCTGCCGACGGATTTTGGAGATTTTCGGGCAATAATTTATGAAAACATTATAAATGGCGAAACGCACGTCGCTTTTGTTTTGGGCGACGTTTCCGATGCAACCCAAACTATTCCGGTTCGCGTCCAAACCGAGAATATTACCTTTGCAATGTTCGGCTCACGTTTGGGCGAAGCGGCATTGGCAATAAACTCTTCCCTTAAAAAAATATCTGAAGAAGAAAAAGGCGTGATTCTATACCTGCGTCAGCGTGAGCATAATCTCGATTTGATTCATCAACTCGAAACCTATGCCGTGATGCAGGAAAAAGATTTGGATTTTCAGGAAGCGAAAAAAAAAACGGGTTACGGAAAATTCCGTGATTATGGAATCGGTGCTCAAATCTTAAATGATCTGGGCGTTAGAAAAATTAAACTTCTGACAAATCATCCGCCGCACGTGAATGCGTTGGACGCATTTAATTTGGAAATTGTCGAGGTTGAATCGCTTTAGTAAATTTTTACATTAAAATTTTATAGAAATTAGGTTATAATGATTAACCTAATAACTACTCTCCTTAAAAATAAAGAGGTTTAATGTCCCAAGAAGAAGTAAATAACGCCGAAGAGCAAACCGAAGACGCGGAAATACAAGCCGAAACGACGGAAGAATCTGCCCCGCAGGAAGAAAAGAGAAGATTTTTTACACGCCGCAACGGTCTGATTGCGTTGGGTCTGATTTCGCTTCTTGCGGTTTCGCTTGCGTTGTTGATAACGGTTTCTTATCGCTACGGCGTGGTGGACAATTACGTTAAGGAACAATTCCGGGCGGCACTTGCCGATATGGGAATTGTCTTTACCGCCGATGAGTTTCGTTTAACTGTCAATCCTCTGCAATTAAGTTTCAAAAACGCAACATTTAATAATAAAAAAACGGGCGATAAGATTTTTAGAATCGGCAACGCTAAGATTGATATGACTGTAACCGATCTTTATCAGTTACAGTTTGAACGCAATATTGATGTTAAAAATACCGAGATAAACGATCTTGAAGCGTGGGTGATGTTTGATGAGAACGGCAACTCGAATTTCGACGGCATCGAACCGCTTGAAGGTGAGAGTTCGATCAAATTCAAATACGCATCGAGCAATGTTTCGCTTCGCAACAGTCTTATACACTTTGGCGAAACGACACGGAAAATTTCGGGCGATGCAAAGAATGTTCAGTTCTTTTTAGAGCCGATCGAACAAGTTTCAGAAGAGGAAATCTTGCGTTATAAATTTGATTTTACCTCGACGGATTCAACCTTTACTTACGATGGAAGCAAGGTTGAGCCGATAAATATAAGTGCCAGCGGCATCGCCAATCAGGAACAAACTGAGATTAAGCAACTCAAATTGACCTCGCCAATCGGCGAAACGGTTTTAAATGGAACGATCAGAGATTATAAAAATTTTAAATACGATCTGAAAATAAATTCGACGGTTGATTTGACGCAGACTTCAAATATTTTTCCTTTGGGGACGGCGATTGTCGGAGTCGGAAATTTTGAAGGAACGGTAACGGGCGAAGGCGAAGATTACAAGGTCGAAGGTGAAATATCGTCCGATTCTCTGGCGGCGGCAAATATTCGTCTGAAAGCTCTGAAAGTCAATGCGGCGGTTGATGGCAACGGGGCAATTTATAACGCACAGGGAAAAGCGGTGGCGGAACTTTTGACGTTTGAAGATTTTCAGATCGAATTTCCGACGCTGGTCGGCAACATACGCGGGAACGGAACGGATTTCAAATGGTTCGGTGAGTTGCAGGCTGTCGCGGCAAAATCGCCTTTGGGAACTATCGGTGGACTTTACGTAACCGATGCAGTTGCCGAATATAAGGACAAAAAACTCATTGCGAGTCTTGGAAATATCCGCACAAACAGCGTTTCTTCACCCGATGCACGGCTTAATTCTTTGCAGGCAAGCAACGTCCGCATCACGAATGCGAACGGCGTAACCAATGTAATTTTGCCGAATGCCCGGGCAAATAAACTGGATATTGTCGGTGCGACAATTTTGGGCTTAAATGCAAGCAATGTCCGCTTAACCAATAACGGCAACCGCACCGATATTCAGGCAGGAAACATTAAAGCAACCCAAATTGATACGGAACAGGCTCGGCTTAAAAATGTTACGGCAAACAATATAAATGTTCAAAACAGCGGCACGACAAATGCTCAAGCTGGAAATGTTCGGGTTGGACAGGTTGAAGCAAACGGAGCGAACGTGAGAAACGTAACGGCAAGCGGCGTAACAATCCAGAATACCGGCGGCAACACGAATGTCAAAGCCGGAAATGTTCGAGCCGAAAATGTTCAGGCTCAAGGAGCAAAGTTAAAAGATGTTACAGCGAGAAATGTGACGGTTCAAAATAGCGGCAATCGGACGGATATTACGGCACAAAATATCCAATCGGACAATGTTGACACCGATCAGGCGAAACTCGGTGCGATCAATGCTTCGGGTGTGGATGTGCGAATTGTCGGCGATGAAACGAATGTTTATTCAAATAATTTGAAGATCGCCAAAGTTCAAACCGATGCGGCGACATTGGGAAGTTTGAATATCGCGGGCGTTCGACTTTCGATAAAAAACGGCAGAGTTGAAGCACGCTCAAATGATTTTAACGCCGGAGATGTAACTTTAGCGAAAAGTTCGACGTTGCCGGAAGGCGGAAAATTTCAAAATGTCAGCGTTTCAAAACCTGTTTTTGTGCTTGAACCTTCGGGACGTTATCGGGCAAGTCTGGATATGAGTTTGGGCGGCGGAACTCTCGGAAGCATTAATCTCGGTGCGGCACGGGCTTCGGTTTTAGCGGATAATGATTCTGTTGCACTTAATAATTTAGATGCCGACATAATGGAAGGAAAACTTGAAGGCAATGCGACGATTGCCTTGAGCAACAATCGCCGTTCCGATATAAATGTAAATTTTGCAAATCTGGATTTAGGCAAACTTCTCGCATTGCAAGGCGGTCGCGTGATTCCGATTGAAGGACAAGCAAGCGGAAATGTTGATCTTTCATTTAACGGAACAAATTTTAAGCGTGCGAGCGGAAATATTTTAGCCGATATCGCTGCCAGTGCGGGAAATGATCAGGACGGTCTTATTCCTCTGACGGGAAAAGTCAGTGCAACGGCGAACAACGGACTTTTTGCTCTTGATTACGCAAATCTCAATACGGAAAAAACCTCTTTAAATGCAACGGGAAGTTTTGATCTGAACGGATATGATTCCAACTTAAATGTTGCACTCAATTCAAACGATGCCAGCGAAATCGAAAAAATTATCAGGGTTTTAAATATTTCACCCGAGCTTGAACAGCAGCTTGATGAATACCAATCTGAATTTGCGGGAAATTTTGTTTTTACGGGAAATATAACGGGAAATATTACCAATCCGATAATTGATGGGCGGGCTTCGCTCGATTCGCTTATTTTGCGTAACAGAGATTTGGGTTCGCTGGTAACAAGAATTTACGTTTCGCCGGAAAAAATCGAGTTAAACGATGGAATTTTGCAGGAACGCGACGGCGGAAATGTCGCTTTTAATGTAAGTATTCCGACCGTCGGGGAAAATAATATCGCCGTCAATGCAAAATTAAACAACGTCAATACAGGAAGTCTTTTATCTGCTCTGCCGATTGATATTTTACCCGATTCGATCCGCGATTTGCAGGCTCAGGCTTCGGGAACTTTGAATCTGACGGGCTTGCCGAATAATATGCAGGGCGAGGCAAATATCACGGCAAAAGACGGTTCGGTCAACGGACAATCTTTTGATAATCTCGAAGCACGGGCGATTTTTAGCGGAAATCAAATCAATCTCGAAAAATTCAACGCCAAATTCGGCGAAGGTTTCCTGAATGCCAACGGAACTTACAATACCGATTCAACCGTATTTAATTTCGATGTCAAAGCACAAAACATTCCCGTTTCACGGCTTCGTGCTTTGCTTCCGAAAGATTCGCAATCAACTATTAAAGATTTAAACGGAATAATCAGCCTGAATGCAAATGCGACGGGACGCGGTTCGGATTCGACGACTTATAATATTAACTTTGACGGAACGGGCGAAAATGTCGTCTATGACGGAAAGGCTCTCGGCAGAGTTACATTTAAAGGAGAAACCGAAAATCAACAGCTTAATGCAAATGTTACGGCTAACTTTCGCGGACAACAGCAGGTTATCAACGGAAGTGTAAATTTTGCCGATGCAAATCTGCCTTTTAAAGCGGAAACGATTTTCGACAACACACAGCTCGGACCTTATATTTCAATTTTCAGACCTGAAGACCCGAATAATGTTGAGATCAGCGGAACAGCAACCGGCAGAGTATTTTTGGAAGGAACTTTAACTAAATTAGACAATAAGGGCGAGCGTGTTTTCACAACGGAAAACATCGGCGGTGCGGCACAACTCAGCCAACTTTCCCTGCAAATTGCCGAAACGCCTCTGGTTGCAACTTCCCCTGTCAATGTCCGGTTTAATTCAAACGAAGTTGTAATTGATAACGCTCAATTTTCCGGCGGCGGTTCAAATCTTGTAATCAATGGCACAAAAGCTCTGACCGATAACGGCATAAATAATTTAGCCGTTGATGGAAAAATTAATCTGCGTGTGCTGAACGCTCTTTCGCCAAATGTCTTTTTCAGCGGGCTTGCCGATGTTGCCGTCCGCTTGACGGGAGTTAATAAAACCGCACGTTTGAATGGTGTCGCACAACTTGAAAGAAGCTCGGTTTCAACATTTGTCGGCTCGGAACGCCTAACTTTAGAAAGGCTTACGGGCAGACTGAGATTTACAACCAATCAGGTTCAAATTGATCAGGTTACAGGATTTTTGGGCGGCGGCAGAGTTAATATAACGGGCGGACTTTTGTTGACAGACGGTTTGGAATTAGACCGTTTTCGGCTTGAAGTTCGCGGAAATAACGTAACCGCACCACTTCCACCTGATTTTATAACCACGGGAAATGCCGACATCCAGGTTACCGGCAGACGCGAAGGTGGTGATTTCAGTACACTTGTTTCGGGAACTTTTCTGACCAGAAGAAGCGTCTATACAAAAGATATTGATCTTGCCAGCGTTCTGACCGGCGGACAGGGGGCTTCGCTCTCGCAGGGTTCTTCGGACGGCGACTCAATTCTGGGAGATATAAGATTCGATGTCAGAATCATCGGGCGTGATGCGTTTGTGATTCGCAATAACCTGGCGGATTTAACCGCCTCGGCTGATTTGCGTGTTGCGGGTGATATTGATTTTCCGCAGATTTCAGGGAGAATCACCGCCAATCGCGGAACGATTTTCTTCCGTGATGACCGCTATGAAATTTTACGCGGAACTCTGACGTTCCCGCCTAATTCAACCGAAATTAATCCGATTATTAACCTGCAAGCGGAAACCGAAATAAACGGTTATCAGATTTTTGTAAATTTAAACGGAAATTTAACCGACACGGATTCACTAAACGCAACGCTTCGTTCCAATCCATCTTTGCCGCAGGCTGATGTTGTTTCTTTAGTTACAACGGGAAGTCTGGCAAATACCGGAACGGGAATTCCGACTTATGCTCAAGGCGGAATCAATACGGCGGCGGAGATTCTGACCGATGAGATTATCAACAAACCGATTGCCAAAGCGACGGATAAACTTTTCGGTTTAAATAAATTTGAACTCGACCCGATAGTTTCCGGTCAACGCTCGAATCCAACTGCACGTCTAACCGTCGGCAGACAGATCAACAGAAATCTTTTGGTGACATATTCGACCAATCTCTCCGAAGATCAAAATCAGGTGATAGCTCTTGAATACCGCGTTTCAAACAAAATATCGGTTATTGCCCAATATGAACAGCGTTCGCTCAGTAATGTAACTCAGCGAAACAATAATTTTAGTTTCGAGGTTCGCTTTAGAAAAAGATTTTAAGAAAACGGATAATGGAAAACGGAAAATTTCTGAAAACACATTTTATCTATTTAAATAGTTTTATAAAAATTTAACGAATTGATGGGAAGCAACAGTCTTAAAATTAAATACTCACACAGAAAATTGCGTCCATTTTCGCTTTTTAAAACTTCTTTGCGTGTCCTTCCGACATTCTTTTTTCTACTTATTTTATCAATTCCCATTTTTACCCAGATTAAATTTGATGACCGCAATATCAGCCGGATAGAAATAACTTTTGAAGGTTCGGACAATAACACAACAGCCGCCGATCAGCTTCGCCTTGTTGCCGAAAATGCTTTAGGCGAAACTTATTCGAGAGTTCGTGTCCGCGATGCTTTGGCAGCTCTTTACGACACAAAACGTATTGTTTCAGCAGAAGTAAAAGCGGAAAATGTCGGCTCAAATGATGTTATTGTGCGGTTTCTCATTAAACGCAAAACTGAAGTTAAAAAAGTCTTCATTAACGTCGCCGAATCCGTCGGCGAGGAAGTTACCGAACAGCAAATTCTTTTAAGGCTCAATGTATTAACTCCGGGCAGTCTGATTACCGAACGCGATTTGCAGAATAACGCCACGCTGATTTTGGAATACCTGCGTGAACGCGGCTTTTTCATTGCCGAAGTTGATTATGTTCAGCAGCCGCTTGTAAATGACACGGAAGTTAATGTTACATTCAACGTCAAGCCGAATAATCAGGCAAAAGTTGATGAGTTCAAAATTGATATAGGTGATTTTGATAAATCTAAAATTCTTCCGAAATTAAAATTAAAACCCGGCACGTTTTATACCCGTGAAAAACTTGTGGATGCGGTTGACAAGGTGGGCGAAATTCTTCAGAAAGAAGATTTTCTCGCCCCGCGTCTGGATGAACCGCGGGTTGTTTACGACAACGAAAATAACACGGTTGACATTGAACTGACGGGTGAACTCGGAGCAACAATTAATGTTGAAGTGGTGAGCGAGGGCGAAAAGGTCGGCAAAGCAACTCAAAAGAATCTTCTGCCAATCAAAAGTGAAGGAACTCTTAGCTTTTCCGCTATTATCGAGGGCGAAAGAAAACTGGAAAATTATTTTCAGGAAAGAGGATATTTCTTTGCCGAAGTTACTTCCGTTTGCTCGGTTACGCCGAAATTTAGCGAGGGCGAAGCCAGCGAAATCGAGAATGAAACCAAGGTTTTATGTTCGGCTCTAAGCGGTGCGGAACTGAATAAACGGGTGGTTGATGTTAAATATGAAACGGATTTAAAACGCCGTCTGAAACTCGTTGATATAAGACTTGAGGGAACGGATGAACTAACAATCGAAGAAATTGAAACCGTGCTTAAATCGCAAACAGCAAATGCTTTGGGATTTATTCCGTATTTAGGTTATGGTCGCGGCTATACGAGTCTGGAAATTCTTAATCAAGACCGTGTAACTATCAGGTCTTTACTTCGTGAACTCGGTTATCGGAAAGCTGAAGTCGGCATCCGGCAAGGTGTTTCGCCGAATGGGGAAGATTTAATCGTTACTTTTATTGTGCAGGAAGGCAGACGCACGATTGTTGATGAGGTTGAAATAAAAGATAATAATGCGTTCACCGATGCTACCTTAAAAGCCGAATTGCCGGAATTTACAGGCACTTATTTTTCCCGTGCAAAAGCGAGAAACGGAATTAAAGACTTAGCTGAATTTTATTCAAAATCAGGATTTTACGATGCCAAGGTAAATTATTCGATTGTCGAATTGCCCGACGATGCAAACCCCGAAACCGACAGAGTAAAACTCGTATATGAAATTGAAAATGAAGGCAAGAAAGTTTTTATCAACCGCATTTTAATAAACGGCAATGAATTAACGGAACGTGAGGCGATTCTCAAAGCGATTCCTTTGAGAACCGATAAAATTTTGCGTTCACTCGACATTTTTGCAGGTGAACAAAATTTATATGCCACCGATGCTTTTACCCGTGTGGAAATAAAGGTTGAACCTGCCGGGGAAAATGACGACGGAACGGCTCGTCTGGCGGATGTAATCGTTAATCTGGAAGAACAAAAACCACGTTTGATAACTTACGGCGGCGGTTTTTCAACTGATTTCGGACTCTTCGGACTTTTCGATATACGCCACTTTAATTTGTTTGGAAAACTTCAACAGGGCGGTGTCAGAATTCGTGCCAGCCGTTTGCAGCAGCTTGTTCAGGTTGATTTTATCAACCCGCGTTTTATGCGGGACGGCACAGACGAAAACGGAAACGTAAGATACGCTCCCTTAACCTTCACGGCACAATATCAGAGAGATTCGACCGTCACCAGATTTTTCCGCTCGACATTCGATCAGGGAACAATGGGAATTGTTCAAAGGGTTGATGAGGAGGGAAATCCGATTGACGGATTCGGTAATACGACGGGCGATCCGACGATAAATCGTTTTACTCTGACGGCGGAAACGCAAAGGACTCTAAGCATTAAAAATCGAAGTCTTGTCTTTTTAAAATACAAGTTTGAAGATGTTAGATTATACGAGTTCGAAAGTTTGTTGGTCAGAGATTTGCTTCGCCCGGATTCAAGAATCCGCACATCGGGATTCGGTGTAACATTTGTCCGCGACACACGCGAAAATTGCTCCATTAAAACTTCTTTACTTGAAATTATTACTAAAGGCGAAGCAGGTAATCCCTGCCGTTACAGTCCGTCTGACGCGACACGCGGAGATTATCTGACCGCAGAATATAATGTTTCTGTTCCTTTTTTAGGAGCAAACATCGGATTTCATAAATTTCAGGCAAGTTATAATCGCTATTATACTTTTCCAAAATTTAGAGGAACGACCTTAGCAGCACGCGGAATAATCGGTTTAGGAAGTGTTTTTTCTAAAGGAGACAGATTTACTTCAACACAGTTTCCGGGCTTAGACGGCAGTTTGCCAATTAGCGAAAGATTTTTTGCGGGCGGCTCGACAAATCTTCGCGGTTTTGAATTTGAAGGTGCGGGACCTCGCGTTGTGATCGTGCCGCAGGGAATTTTCCGCGATCAGCAGGGCGAAATCGTAACGCTTAATCCGTTCACAATTCCCTTCGGCGGAAATGCTCTGGCAATCGTGAATCTGGAAGCCCGAATTCCGGTATCTGATTCGGTTCGTGTTGTTCCTTTTTACGACGGCGGAAATGTTTTTTCGCGGGTCGGAGATATTTTTTCCCCGATAAAAGATATTTTTAAGCCGACGGATAATCAGGTAAATAATGTTTTTCAAAATAATCTGCGTTCCGTCTGGAGTAATACGTTTGGTCTCGGGCTTAGGATCAAAACCCCGATCGGTGGAGAATTTGCTGTTGATTACGGTTATTTACTAAATCCGCCGGAGTTTTTAATACCGCAAACTGATGGTACAAATGCAATTTACCGTCTGAAACAGGGACAACTCCATTTCCGTTTCTCTCAAGCCTTTTAGAAAACGGAAAACGGATAATAGACAATTTCAGGAAGAGAAATATTATCGTTTTTCCATTTTTAACTTAATTGATTGAATTAGATGAAATAATATGACTTTCATCCAACTCTACAATCAGCGTTTGTTCTTGCGTTTCTTCTATATTATTTTCATTTTTTATAAATTCGTTTCTTTCTAATGCAATATCTTTCAACGTAACGGGTTCTGCGGAAATTATTTCCTCCAAACGGCGTAATGATTGAATCTCTCTTTGTTTTTTCTTCTGACTAAATGCTTTACGCTGTTCTTTTACCGCATACATCGCTTTGTCGGCGGCGATCAGAATTTCATCGAGAGTTTCTCCGCTGTTCGGAAAAGCGGCAGCTCCGAGGCTTACGCCGACGCTGGCAAATCTACCGTTGCCGACATCAAGTTTGTAACTGCGAACTGCTTTTTCCATTCTTTGACAAAGTTCGATTACAGCTTTTCTGTCGGTTTCATTTATTTATACAAATTTTGTGCCAAACGGTTGATTTATAAAAGAGCAAATAAACATTGAGATTAAAAATCCCGTATTAGATTTAATCTAAAAGAATTCCCCGTCTGCTTGCAGCGTGGGTTTCCTTATTAGCCCTGAAAGGGCGACAGTTCTTTGTTCTTAGAAAATTCGTGGTAGTCGGTGCTTTGACCGACTAATTTTCGGG